>DATIVP010000173.1:0-9989 GCA_035465755.1 Acidimicrobiales bacterium
GAGGTGGGCCGCCACCCGGAGAACGGCGAGGCGATCCTCGCCCAGAACGGCCGTTACGGTCCCTACCTCACGTGGGGCAAGGAGACGCGCTCGCTCGAGAGCGACGAGCAGATCTTCTCGGTGACCCTGGACGAGGCCCTCGCCCTGCTCGCTCAGCCCAAGGCGCGCGGACGCCGCGCCGCGGCCGGGCCGCTGCGCGAACTCGGCGAGGATCCCGTGACCAAGCGTCCGGTGGTCGTGCGCAGCGGCCGTTTCGGCGTCTACGTCACCGATGGCGAAGCCAACGCCACCTTGCGCCTGGGTGACGCCGTCGAGACGATCACCCTCGATCGCGCGTGCGAGCTGCTCGCCGAACGGCGCAACGCCGAGCCCTCGACGCGCCCGCGCGCGGCCAAGAAGGCCCCCGCGAGGAAGACCCCCGCGAAGAAGGCGGCGAAGAAGACAGCCAAGGCGACGCCGACCGCCACGAAGAGGGCCACGAAGAAGGCGTCGACCGCCGCGACGAGCGCGCGCGTGTCGTCGGTCAAGACCTCGGCCACGCGCGCGGCCAAGGAGGCGGGAACGGCTCGGGGCAAGAGCGCCAACGCCGCGCTGATCGCGGCGAGTGAGGGAAGCGAGTCGTGAGTGGACTCTTCGTCGCCTTCGAAGGCGGCGACGGCTCCGGCAAGAGCACGCAGGCGAGACGGGTGGCCGCGGCGCGCGGCGCACACTTCACCTTCGAGCCGGGCGACTCGCCCCTCGGGGCCGACCTGCGCCGCTGGCTGCTCGACGCGGGCACGCCGATGTCGCCCGAGACCGAGGCGCTGCTGATGCTGTCGGATCGCTCTCACCACGTGCGCAGCGTGATCGAACCCCTGCGCGCGGCCGGGACCAACGTGGTGAGCGATCGCTTCGCGGCCTCCACCATCGCCTATCAGGGCTACGGGCGCGGGGTGGACCTCGCGGACCTGCGCGCGGCGACCGAACTCGCCATCGGCGCGTGCGCGCCGGATCTCACCATCCTCCTCGACGTCTCGCCCGACGTGGCGAACGAGCGCCGCGAGCCCGACCGTCGCGACCGCTTCGAGTCCCAGGACCCGGACTTTCACGACCGGGTGCGCCAGGGCTACTTGGAGATGGCCGCGGCGGGAGAGCGCTGGATCGTCATCGACGCGGGTCGCGACCTCGACGAGGTGTCACACGCCGTCGACCTGGCCCTCGACTCGCTTGCCTGGGCGTGAGCGACGTCTTCTCCTCGCTGGTCGGCCAGGACCAGGCGGTCGCCGCGATGCGTCACTACGTGCGCCATCCCGTCCACGCCTATCTCTTCAGCGCTCCCGCCGGCGCCGGGGTCGCCGACGCGGTCACCGCCTTCGTGGCCGGCCTGCAGTGTCCCCAGCACGGTTGTGGGACGTGCGAGGTCTGCCGGCGAGTTCTCGCCGGCCACGACCCCGACGTCCACGTGGCCGAGCGCGCCGGCGTGTCCTGGCGCGTCGACGAGCTGCGCGAGGTGGAACGAGTGAGCCGTCGCCGGCCCCTCGGCGATGGCTATCAGGTGGTCGTCATCCCCGACGTCGAACTCACGACGACGGGATCGTCGCCCTCGGCCGCCGCGCTGTTGAAGACCCTGGAGGAGCCGAGCGCGCGCACCGTCTTCGTCTTGAGTGCCGAGGAGCTTCCGGCGGGACTCGAGACGATCCTGTCGCGCTGCGTGGAGATTCGCCTGCGCGCGCTGGTCGACGCCGACGTGGTCGAGGTGCTCGAACGCGAGGGGGCGAGCGAGGACGTCGCGCGCCTCGCCGCGAGTGCCGCCGCGGGCAACCTGGCGCGAGCCCGTGTGCTGGTCGCCGATCCTGCGCTCGCCAGTCGCATCGCCACCTGGCGCGCCGTGCCCGACTCGCTCGCGGGCACGCCGGCCTCGGCGCTCGCGGTCGTCGCGACGATCACCGCGGCCCTCGACGAGGCGATGGCGCCGCTGCTCGCCCACCAGGAGGCCGAACTCGCCGCGCGCCAGCTGAGCGCGAAGGAGGCGGGACAGCGCGCACTGGTGAGTCGACGCGATCTCGACGCGCAGTTCAAGCGCGAGCAGAGGCGCTTTCGCATCGAGGAGCTGCGCTTCGGGCTGGCCGCGCTGTCGCGGGTCTATCGCGACCGCCTGAGCGACGCCCTGGACGATCCGAGCGCGCGTGCCCGCCAGCGCGCGGCGTCGGCGATCGCGGCCATCGAGTCCATCGCCGAGGCCGCGCGACGCCTGGGGCGCAACGTCGACGAGACCCTGTTGCTCGCTGACCTCCTGGTGGGCCTGGCCGACCTGTAGGGACGCGGGCGCGATGGGGTAATGTGTCTCCTTGCGCCTGGGTAGCTCAGTCGGTAGAGCAGCGCATTCGTAATGCGCAGGTCAAGGGTTCGAATCCCTTCCCAGGCTCCACTCCTCGCGCGCTCGCACGTGAGCGGCGAAGTCCTCGCTGCGCTCGAGCCAGTTGCGGTAGCGATCGAAGCTCGGCGCGGCCGGTGAGAGCACGACGACGCCCCCGCGGGCCAGGCGCGCGCGCGCGACGCTGACGGCTTCTTCCATCGACGCGGCCGGAACCACGTCGACGTCGACGCCACGAGCGGCGATCTCCTCGGCGATGCGATTCCCGGCGAGTCCCATGGTGATGACGCTGGTGGGTCGGGTGCGCGCCGCGAGGGCCTCGACGAGGGGCGAGTAGTCGACTCCGCGGTCGAACCCGCCGACGAGGAGCGCCACGTCGTCCTCGGCGAAGACCTCCAGGGCGGCGACGGTGGGCAGCGGCGCCGTCGCCAGGCCGTCGTCGACGTAGCGGATGCGCCCGCGGGCGTTCACCTCCTCGTCGATGAGGGTCAGGCGACCGCGCAGGGGGACGAAGTCCTCGGCCGCCAGCGCGACGGCGCTCGCGACGCTCTCGCGCGAGCGCTTCGTCACGTGCGACACCACCGCGAGGGCGAGGGCGACGTTGCTCGCGTTGTGACGTCCGAGCAGGCCGAGCGCCCTGGCCAGCTCGTCGTCCGCGTTGCGCGCCTCGACGAGGACGACGTCGCCGCCGATCTGATCGAGGCCGCCGCGAGCCGAGTCGGCGACGAAGGTGCGGTGGGCGCCCTCGAGTCGCGTGATCGAGAGCTTGTCGGCCCAGTACTGCTCGAGCGAGCCGTGCCAGTCGAGGTGGTCGCTGCCGAGCGAGGTGACGACGACGTTCGCCGGCGCCACCTCGAGGTCGACGCACTGAAAGCTCGACACCTCGACGACGAGCCAGCCCGCGGCCGGCTCGGCGTCGGGGTCGTAGGGCGGGCGCCCGATGTTGCCGAGGCTCGTGGCGTCTTCGCCGAGGCAGGTGAGAAAGAAGGTGACGAGGCTGGTGGTCGTGGACTTGCCCTTGGTGCCCGTGACCGCGATGACCCGCTCGAGCGGGGCCTCGGCGAACCAGAGGTTGAGGGCCGACGTGACGATGACGCCGGCCTCCTCGAGGGCGAGCACGTCGGCGCGCCGGCGTGGGATGCCGGGGCTCTTCAAGACCACGTCGCAGGTGAAGAGCGCGTCGAGGCCGCCGCCCGCGGTCGCGAGCACGTCGCTCTCGAGTGGCGCGTCGTCGACGAGCACCAGGCTCGCGGCGACGCCCTCGAGGCGCCGGGCGCTCGCGCGGCCCTCGACGCCGTAGCCGAAGATCCCGACCCGCCGCCCGGCGAGATCAGCGAAGCCAGTGGGCCGGGACACGATCGGGGCCTTGGGGGGCGAGGAGGTCGCTCAGGCTGGCGTGGGGTGACACCCGCGACGCCACGTCGGCGAGGTGGGCCACGTTGCGCCAGGCGGGCGCGGCGGCCACGGCGCGCAGGGCGGCGCCGCTCTCGTCGGGGTCGCCCACGCATTCGAAGGGCTTGGGCGTGTCCCCGAGTCCCACGAGGGCCTCGAGCTGGGCAAGGCGTTTCGGGTCGGCGAGCGGCTCGCCGTGGAAGATCTCCCGGAGCTGCTCGCGCTCGAGGAAGGGGGCGAGGACCAGGTCGATGAAGAGGCACTTGTCGCACTCGTTGCACCAGGTGCGCGCGCGCCGCGTGGGGTCCTGGGCGAAGGCCCGGTTGCAGCTGCGAAAGACGTGGTGGTAGCGCTCAAGGCGGCTGAAGCGCTCGGCCACCCACAGTTCGCTGCGCGCGCGCAGCAGGCTGGCCACACTGAGCGGGGCGACCACCTCGTCGATCGCGTCGGCGAGGAGGATCTCGGCGACGAGCGACTTGCTCCACTGGTGGTTGATCGGCCGCCCTCGCCAGGTGAGATTGGGCACCGAGGCCGAGTGTTCGTTGCTCATCACGACGCCGCCGCGTCCCGTCGCGACCGCGGCGACCGCCGCGAGCAGCGTGACCATGGCGGTGACGGGCACGTGGCCGTTGAAGAACTCGCTGGTGCCCGCGAGCAGGCGCGCGTCGAGCGAGCGGCTCGCGCGCACGACGTCGAGACCCGTCGCCGCCGCCGTGTCTTCGAGGGCCTCGAAGCGCGCGCCGGCCGGCGAGACGATGAAGAGGGTTCGCTCGAGGGAGGGCTCGAGCTCCTCGACGCTCACGACCGAATCGATGCCGCCGCCGAAGGGAATGAGGAGCCGTCCTTCGTCGAGGCTGGCCACGTGGCGCGTGGCGGCCACGCCGCCTTCGACCACCACGTCCTCGAGGGGCAGCTGGTTCACCACCGAGAACTCGCCGAGGCCGTCGTGCAGGCTGGCCGTAAAGAGGGCGCGCCCGGCCGGGCCCACCGGCGTGTTCCCCAGGTCGACGCGGCGGGCTGCGCCGGCCTTGAAGTACGACAGTCCCGCGACGAGGTACCAGAGCTGGGCGAGCGCGACGCTTGCGCTCTCGAGATTCCCGCATCCCTCGAAGGTGACCGTCTCGGTGAAGGCGACGTCGTCGAGTTGGTAGTGGGCCGAGAGCGTTGCGCCCTTCACGTCGAGGCCGCGGTAGGAGAAGAGGTCGGCGCGATGGCGGGGGCCGGGGGACATGGCGGCTCTCATGCTAGGACCCGCGCCACCAGGGCGAAGCGTCCGGTGGGCCGGCTCGCCCGGTCACTGAAGAAGAGGCCGCCGCCGTCGGTCACCTCGCGAACAGCCTCGACGTTCGCGGGTGCGACGCCCGCCACGTCGAGCTGGTGCCGGGCGATCGCGCGCAGGTCCAGGCGCGAGCGGTCGCCGGCGTCGGCGAGGACCGCGCCCGGCACGTCGCGGAACCTCTCGGCCACTTCAGGTCCGACCTGGTAGACGCGCGGCGACACGCCGGGGCCGATGATCGCGTGCACGCTGCGCACGTCATCAAAGCGCGCGAGCGTGTTGGCGAGCACGCCGGAGGCGAGTCCGCGCCAGCCCGCGTGCACGACGCCGACGCGCCGGCGCGACGCGTCGGCCAGCACGATGGGCAGACAGTCGGCGACGAGCACGGCGATCGCGGTGTCGCGCGAGGAGGTGACGAGTGCGTCCGCTTCACCCTGGAGGGGCCCCTCGACCTCGAGCACGTCGGCACCGTGGACCTGGGCGACCGTCACCAGGCGGTCGGGGGAGACGCGCACCGCCTCGGCGACGCGGGCGCGGTTGATCGTGACCCGTCTTGGGTCGTCGCCCACGTGGGCGCCGAGGTTGAGCGAGTCGAAGGGGGCCTCACTGACGCCGCCCTCGCGAGTCGTGATCAGCGCGTCGACGCCGAACTCGCGCAAGGAGTGAAGCGCACGCACGCGCAGCGCTCCGCGCCGCTCGGCGCTCACGTCGACCGGCACGCGGGGCACACTCCGCTCAGCTCGAGCACGTGGCGCACGTCGGAGTACTTGAAGCGTGCGGCGATCTCGTTGGACCACTGCTCGAGCTCTGGCGTGTCGACCTCGACGATCGCCCCGCACTGGCGACAGGCCAGGTGGTGGTGGTGCGCGTCGACGACACAGCGGCGAAAGAGGCTCTCGCCCCGGTCGGTCATGATCACGTCCACCTCGTGGGCGTCAGCGAGGCGCTTGAGCTGGGTGTAGACGGTGGCCAGGGAGATCCGTCCGCCGTCACGCACGATCAGCGCGTGCAGCTCCTGGGCGCTGAGGAATCCCTGGACGCGCCCGAGCATCGCGATGACCTCACGGCGCTGGGTGGTGTTGCGCGTGGTGACCACGTGGCGAGTGTACTCCCGATCGATTTGTTTTCTGGAATCGTTCTAAATATACTACTTGGAATGGTTCTGAGAAACGCCCGCCTCCCGATCGCCGTCGGCGTGATCGTGGTGGCGGTCGTCACCAGCATGATCGTCCTCGGCGCGCGCGCCCCGCGCGCCGGCGAACCCGTCGTCGTCTCGGGGGTCTCCCAGTGGGGGGCGCTCGCGCGCGCGGCCCTGGGCGATCGGGCCAAGGTCGTGACCCTGCTTAGCGATCCCAACGCCGATCCCCACTCCCACGAGGCCACGACGACCGACGCGGCCTACGTCGCCGAGGCCGCGATCGTCATCGAGAACGGTGCGGGCTACGACACGTGGCTCAGCCAGCTCGTCGACGCACGTTCGAGCCGACCTCGGGTGATCAACGTGGCGAGACTCGTGCACGTGTCGGCCGGCACCAACCCGCACCTCTTCTACGACGTCAGCGCCGCGCGGCGCTTCGTCGAGGCCCTCGCCGCCGAGTCGGCGGGCCTCGGGCTGACGAACACCTCGAGCGAGGCGGTGCTCTCCTCGCTGCGCGGCCTCGAAGCCGAGGTTGGCGCGATTCACGCGGCCTGCGCGGGCGTGCGCGTGGCCGCCACCGAGGACGTGACCGGCTATCTGTTGAACGCCCTCGGCCTTCGCGTGGTGACGCCCGAGTCCTTGCGCCTCGCCGTCGGCAACGGCGTCGACCCATCGGTCAGCGACCTCGCGACCGCGCTCGAGCAGCTGCGAACCCATCCGGCCTTCCTGGTCGACAACGTCCAGACTGCGACACCACTGACCAACGAGATGGTCGCGGTGGCGCGCGAGAACCACGTGCCGATCGTCGCAGTCACCGAGACGATGTCGGGCACCAACTACGTCACGTGGATCAGCCGCACCATCGCCGCGATGCGCGCCGATCTCGTAGCCCAGGGGTGCGCGTGAAGCCCCTCGTGTTCGACGACGTGACCGTTCGACTCGGCGAGCGGGTGATCTGGTCGCACGCGACCTTCGAGATCGAGCCGGCCTCGATCACCGCGGTGCTCGGGCCCAACGGCGCGGGCAAGTCGACGCTGCTCAAGGTCGTCCTCGGGCTCATCGAGCCGAGCGAGGGCGCGTTGCGCGTGCTCGGCGCCGCGCCGGCGCGGGGCAACCCACGCGTGGGCTACATGGCCCAGAGCCGCCACGCCGACTCCCTGACCTCGATCACCGCCCGCGACTACGTGGGGCTGGGCTTCGACGGCCGTCGCTTCGGCTGGGGACGGCGCCGCGACAAGCGCGCCGTGGTCGAGCGCGCCCTCGCCCTCACCGGGGTCACCACCTACGCCGATCAGCCCCTGGGCACGCTCTCGGGCGGCCAGCGCCAGCGCGTCGCGCTGGCCCACGCGGCGGTCTTCCAGCCCGACCTGCTCTTGCTCGACGAGCCCCTCGCCGGGCTCGACCTCGCCGCCCAGGCCGAGATCGTTGACCTGATCAACCTGATCCGCGACACGACCGGTGCGGCGGTCATCGTCGTCGCCCACGACCTCAACCCGTTGGCCCCGATCGTGGACTGCGTGCTGTGGATCGCGCGGCGCCAGGTGCGCTGCGGCAAGGTCGACGAGGTGGTGAACGCGGCTGTCCTCTCCGAACTCTACGGACATCCCATCGAGATCTTCACCACGGCCCACGGGCGCCGCGTGATCGTCGGACTCGAAGAGGAGTTCGCCCATCCCCACCCCCACGGGCACGACCACGACGATCACGTCCACGAGGAGCCCCACTCGCACCTCGAGGAGATCTACCGCGAGGAGACCTCGTGAGCTTCAGCGAGCTCCTCTCGACGTCCTTCGTCCAGAACGCCTTCTGGGCGGTGACGGCGGTCGCCCTCGCCGCCGGCGCGGTGGGCTACTTCGTCGTCCTGCGCCGCCAGGCGTTCGCCGCGCACGCCATCGGCCACGTGGGCTTCGCCGGCGCGGCCGGTGCGGTGCTCCTGGGTCTCTCGCCCATCGTCGGGCTGCTCGTGTTCTGCTTGGGAGCGGGACTGCTCATCGGAGTGGGCGGGGCCAACCTCGATGACCGCGACGCGGTCGTCGGGGTGACCCTGACCGCGGCGCTGGGCCTCGGCGTGCTGTTCATCTCGCTCTACAGCGGGTACGCCAACGCGACGTACTCGATCCTCTTCGGACAGATCCTGGGGGTCTCGCTGCGCGACCTGGCGATCGTGGCGCTGCTCTCGCTGGCGGTCCTCGTCGCGGTGTCACTCACCTATCGGCCGCTCCTCTTCGCCTCGGTCGACGCGCAGTCCGCCGCGGCGCGGGGACTCTCGACGCGCGCGATGTCCATCGTCTTCATGACCTTGCTCGCCGTGACGACGGTGGTCGCGATCCAGGTGGTCGGGGTGCTGCTCGTCTTCTCCTTGCTGGTGGCGCCAGCCGCCGCCGCCGAGGTCGTGACCACCCGGCCGCGCGACGCGCTCTTCGTCGCGGTCGTCGTCGCGCTCTTCAGCGCGTGGGCGGGGCTCTTCCTCGGCGTGGCCTTCGGTGGGCCGGTGAGCTTCTGGATCACCGCGATCGCCTCGACGGGGTATCTCGTCGCGCGGATCGCGGCCGCGTCGCGGCGTCGCGCACGCCGCCCTGCCTAGTCTGGGCCCGTGACCAGCGAACGCGACCTCCTCGACGCGTGCCGTTTTCCGGATCCCACCACCCCAGTCGACCTCGCCGTCTCGGGCGGGCCCGATTCGCTGGGCCTGGCCCTGCTCGCACGCGCCGCCGGACTGGCGGTCACGCTGCACCACGTGAACCATCACGCGCGCCCCGCGAGCGGCGAGGACGCCGAGTTCGTCGTCGAGCTCGCCGAGGAGTGGGGGGTCAACGTCGTCGTCCACGACGTGCACGTCGAACCCGGCGCGAACTTCGAGGCCCGCGCGCGCGCCGCGCGCCGGGCGGTGCTGCCAGTGGGGGCCCTGACGGGTCACACCCTCGACGACCTCGCCGAGACGGTGCTGCTCAACCTGTTGCGCGGCGCCGGACTCGACGGGCTCTCGCCGATGGTGGGCGACCCGACGAAACCCCTCCTCGCCGTGCGCCGGATCGACCTCGCCGACTACGTGGGCGCGCGCGGCTACGTCGCGCGTCACGACGAGACCAACCTCGACGGGCGCTACCGGCGCAACCGGGTGCGCCACGAAGTCCTGCCCCTGCTCGACGAGGTCGCCGAGCGCGACGTCGCCCCGTTGCTCGCCCGCGCGGCCCAGCTGATCTACGACGAGCGCTGCTGGATCGCCGAGGCGACCGCGGCCGACGAGGAACTGGGTCTCGGCGAGGCCGACTGCCGCGACCTCGCGACCTGGCCCACGGCTCGCCTGCGGCGCTGGCTGCGCGTCCAGCTCGCCCGCGAGGATCCCGACGGAGTGCACCCGCCCGAGTCCGCCGAGGTCGAGCGCGCCCTCGCGGTGGTGCGCGGCGAGGCGGTGGCGACCGAGCTCGCCCTCGGGCGACGCCTGGCGCGACGCCACCAGCACTTATTTCTCGAGTGACGACTCCACTACGCTGACCTTCCATGGGACGTGACGACGACGTAGCCGCCTGGGCGGCCCACGATCTGGGACGAGTCATCGTCTCGGCCGATGAGGTGGCGGCGCGCGTGCGCGAGCTCGGCCTCGAGATCACGCGCGACTACGAGTCGAGCCCGCCGCTGCTCGTGTGCGTGTTGAAGGGCGCCATCAACTTCATGTCCGACCTCATGCGCGCCATCGCACTGCCCGTCGAGGTCGACTTCATGGCGGTGTCCTCCTACGGCGCGGCCACCAAGACGAGCGGCGTGGTGCGCATCGTCAAGGACCTCGACGTCGACCTGGCCGATCGCGACGTGCTGATCGTCGAGGACGT
>DATIVP010000174.1:0-6020 GCA_035465755.1 Acidimicrobiales bacterium
GTGAGTCGCGTTGTTCCTGATCACATGGCACCGTAGTTGTGACCGCGTTGATTACCTACTGAATAACACGAAATTGACAAATCTTCGACAATCGCCCATACTGTTGAGGTATCGCAGGGGCAGATGGAGGAAGAGCAGTGACAAAGGTCAGCCGTAATTGGCGCGCGCTGCTATCTGTGTCGGGCGTCGTCGTTCTGAGTGTGGCGGCTTTGCCGATGCTGTCGTCCGGAGCGTCAATCGGGTCTTCGCTAAGTGGTCCTGTCACCTACACGGGGGCGAACGCCGTCTTCAACCCTCCGGTGCCGTCGTCGGTGAGCAACGGAAACATCACGCAGTGCACGGACCTGCAATATTTCTTGTCCAGCCCGATCGTTTCGCTGGCGAGCGAGACGTCCTGGCCCTCGAGCCCTGACGCTTCTTCGCACACCACGACTGGGATTACCGGGACGGTCTCCGGTTCTTCGCTCACGTTGACCGTGGACTCCACTGTGGTGATTGACTACCTCGTTGTCAAGGGTGGCGCGGTGACCTCGGGGAACCCGGGATTCAACCTCTACACGGGGCCAGCGACCAACTTCACCCAGAGCGGCTTGGTCGCACCGAACGGCTTCAGCCACTGGTTTGTCTGCTACCACGCGAATGATGACGTGACGACGACCACGGTGGCGCCGACCACCACGACGTCGACTAGTACGACTACGTCGACTACGTCCACCACGACGACTACGTCGACCACGACGACCACGGTGGCGCCGACCACGACGACCACGGTGGCGCCGACCACGACGACCACGGTGGCGCCGACCACGACGACCACGGTGCCGTCGGGAACGACCACCACGGTTCCGTCGACCACCACCACGGTTCCGTCGGTAACGACCACCACGGTGGCACCGACGACCACTACAGTGCCGGCGACTACGACGACCGGCGTCACGGTGACGACGATCATCCCGAGTAACCCCGGCACGTCGCCGACGACCGTTCCGCCGACCTACCACATCCCGTCCAAGGCTCCTCAGACGGGTGCCGGTGGAGTTGCGTCAACGGGCGCGGGTGCGCTGCTGGGAATCAGTGGTTTGCTGCTGCTCGCGGGCCTCGCGCTGATGGGCGTGCTGGTTCGGCGCCGCAGGGCCTAAGTAGAATCGAACCCCATAGGGTTCGACATCGATAACGGGGAATAGACAGTGCGACCAGTCCACCGACGTCTGTGGTGGGCGGTCGCACTGTTCCTCGTTGCGGCGGGAATAGTGGGCGCCATCCTTGCAGCGCGACTTCCCGCTCGGGGGCCTTCGCTCGCGGCGCCCAGTGGCGTCACGACACCACCGAGTTCCACGCCCGCATCGACGTTGCCACGTGGCCAGGTCCCAACCACCCTTGCCGGCACGACGCCACCCGTCACGTCAACCTTGGCCGCAAATCGGCAGCCCCCGACTCGACACAAGGTCGTTCGACGCTTTGCCGCGCGATCAGTGCCGGTACATCTCACGATTCCCAATCTCGGCGTCTCCGTGCCTCTCACCACTCTGGGATTGAACAAGGACGGCACCGTGAGCGTGCCCACGGACTTCGCAGTGCCCGGTTGGTACAAGTACGGACCGACGCCAGGTCAACGCGGATCGGCGGTGATCCTCGGCCACGTCGACAGCTACAAAGGCCCCGCGGTCTTCTTCTACCTCTCTCATTTGCGTCCCGGCGAACCGGTCATCGTGAGCCTCGCCGATCACGCCGTGGTGCACTTCAAGGTCATCGGCATCCGCGAGTACTCAAAGAACAACTTCCCCGACAAGATCGTCTACGGCATGCGGCCCTATAGCGCGCTGCAGCTTGTGACCTGCGGCGGGGTCTTCGATCGGGCGACCGGCCACTACGAGTCGAACATCGTCGTCTACACCACGATGACCTCGTTCTCTCGCCCTCACCGCTAGTCCTGGGAAATGACCCTTGGTGACAGGTGCGGAGGCATCGGAGATGCGACGCGCTCGGGCATCGGCTTCTCTCATTCGCCACTGAGTGCAGCCCTCGCTGCAATCGTTCGCGGTTCGACCGCGAACGTGAGGGCTCGCCGCGAGGCTATGTGCGATTAAGCACTCAATGGCACGAAACAACTCAATCCCAATTCCTTCTCAAGACTTTGACAAGTTGAGGGATTTGAAGTATTCACGTGTCATGATCGTCTCACCTTGCATTCTGCGAGGTTGAATCTCAGATCCCTGAGGTGGTCCCACGAGCATGCCCTTGCGAGGTGGGCCACGTCCCGACACCAATCGTGCGGCACGGGCGGACACCCGCAACCGCTGCCATATCACGCGTGAGATCAGGTAAATCGGATGGGATGATGCTCGGCGTCGAAGAAAGAGTCCGACGAGGTGGCCACGACGTGCCGAGCTGCGGTGCGTGCACTGATGCGACTGCGGGTGCGAGTGTGTCGTGCTCGCCGGCCCCCACGCGAATGTGCGGAGTGAATTGCAGTACCACCTGCACCTCTCATAGGTGGAATAGCGAGAATTCCAAGTTGGGTACAAGTTTTGAATCAGTAGGGAGGCGCATGTTTCTAGTTGTCGACACTTGTGTACATGAGCAAGACATCGCAAGGGCACGAAGTACACAAGGAGTCGGGCGCACCGAACAACGCTGCGGGCGACAACACGGTCAAGGCAGCGCGCTACAATCGCCGACGCCAGTTGGTCTCGGGTTCGATGGCCCTCGGCGCCGCGAGCCTGATCCTGGTCGCCACGGCGGTCCCCGTCGCCGCCATCCTCTCCGCGACGACGACCACCGCTCCGACGACTCACGTCACCGTTCCGCCGTCGACCTCCACCCCTACGTCGACATCGACGTCCACGTCAGTTCCCGCCGCCAGGGTCCACTCGATCGCGAGGCACCGCGCGGCTGTCGCTCGCAGCCGCGCACGTAGTGTCGCTCACGTCACGTCGACAACCGCTCCGGCGGTGGCTCGCGTGACCCCCCACGTCGTCGAGCGCAGCACGGTTGTCACCCCTACCACGGTGGCTCCCACTCGCGCCAAGACCCCCGCGGTGGTGCGTCGCACTCCGGTCGCGACCACCACCGTCCCCCCGAAGCACGTGGCCGCGGTCAAATCGGCCACGCCGGCGCCACCGGCCAAGAAGGGCCCGAGCGCCGCAGCGCGAGCGCTGATGAACTCGCTCAATCCCGCGAGCAACATCGCTCCTTCTCCCAACTTCCTCAGTTCGGGTTCGTGCACGAAGGCCAGCGGCACCTGGGTGTGTGACAATCCGTGCATCACCTCGTCACTGACCTGGCCCACGTTCACCAACGCGCCAGCCTGCACTAACTACGTGCTCGCAGCGATCAACAACGCACGGACCGTTGAGGGTCTCGGACCGATGACGCTCCCCTCGAACTGGTATTCGCTGACGACTGGTCAGCAGCTCTTCGTCGTGACCAACCTCGAGCGCACGGCCCGCGGGCTGCCGCCGTACCTTGGGATCAACTCCGCGTTGTCGGCTGAGGCTCAGCACGCCGCGGCCACCAACAATGACCCCGGCATCGCCCCGGGATTTGCGATCGGCAACAACGTTCAGGGCACGCCGGGCATGGGCGCAGCCTGGAGCGGCGGCTTCTCGGTACTGGCGGCGGACTACATCTGGATGTACGACGACGGCTGGGCGGGATCGCGTGCCGCGACGTCGAACGTGGCTTGCACCTCACCGTCGGCGGCCGGTTGCTGGGGGCACCGCGATGAGTTGCTCGGCTATGACCCTGGCTACAACTACGGCGTGGGCCTGGATGCGACGAACGTGGAGGTCGGCGTCGGCTTCACGGTCGTGGGATCGTCCGGCTCGTTCGTGGTGCTCGTCGAGCTGCCCAAGGCCGCGCCGCCCGCGATGACGTTCACCTGGGCCAACAACGTGGTGCCCTACCTCTAGGTCAGTCGTCGCCTTCGGGCTCGGTCTCTTCAATGGTTTCGGTGCGCGAGTGATGAGGCGCGCCGCTGGCGTCCGCGCGTAGATGTCCAATGCCCGAGCCCAGCATGACCGAGTTCGGGATCTTGATGACGCCATCCTCGGTCATCACGGTGACGTAGGTGAGTCCGCTGCCCAGGACGTGGACGTCGATCACGCCGAGCGCGCCGGAGCGGATCCGGATGTCGTCGCCGACCGAGAAGGGCCGGGCGAAGAGCAGGACCACGGCGGCGAAGATGTTCGAGAGGCTCTGCTGGGCCGCGATCCCGAGGATCACGCCCGTGAGCCCGGCCCCGATCAGCAGGCGTCCGAGCGAGGCACCGAGCACCGCGAACGCCGCGAAGATGAGGACCACCAAGCCGAGACCGTTGACCACAAGCCGTAGCGCGCCGCCCGCACCGGGGTTGCCACGACGCGTGAGTAGTCGGCTCAGTGCGGAGCCAATTCGGCGAATCGCCCACGAGCCCGAAACGAGGAGGGCGATGACGCACGCGAACTCGACAATGTGCGAATAGGACGCGTCCGGTCGGAATCGGCCTAAGTGCGAGCCGAGGACCACTGCAGCGATCGCCACAGCCCCCATCACCACGCCCTCGAACCACTCGCGTGGCGAATTCGACGAGGAGTGTCCGAGTGGCGCCATGGATGTCACTGTACCGAGAGATCGAAGGCGCTCGATGGGTGCGTGCTTGACGCGGGAAAGGGCAGGCGAAGGTCACGATTCGCCGGGAATCGAGGGCTAACGTCGAATTCGTACGTAGCGGCGCGCGAGCGGGAGCCACAATCGATGGACCTTGACACTGTCGAGACCCGCGTCATGACGGCGATGTCGCGGCTGGTCAACCGGCCCGTCGCTCTTGTGAAGTCGCGTCGCGATCGACCCGAGGTCGTCTACGGGTTGCTCGCCGTCGTCATCGCGGTATACGTCGATTGGTTCATCACGCTCTCGCTGCGCATGTACTACGGGTACAACTACCCGCCGTTCGACCTCTCGATCTTCAATCAGGGCCTGTGGCTCCTCTCGCACGGCCACAGCCCTTTCGTGACGGTGATGGGGCGCAACCTCTTCGGTGATCACACCTCCTTCGTCCTGCTGCCCCTGGTTGCCATCTACCGCTTCTTCCCCGAGCCGCAGGGAATCTTGATTCTTCAGACTTTGGCCCTCGCGAGCGCAGCCATCCCGATCTATCTCATCGCCCTCAAGCGACTCGCGAGCATCTGGCAGGCGACCGCCCTCGCCACCGTCTTCCTTCTGAACCCGATTCTTCAACTGGGAAACCTCGATCAGTTTCACCCGGAGGCATTCCAGGTCGTGATCATCAGCTGGGCGATCTACGCGGCGCTCGAGTGGCGACCGGATCTCTTGGCCGTGATGTTCCTCCTCGCACTCATGGTGAAGGAGGACGCCCTCATGTTGGTCCTGCCGCTCGCGCTGTGGGTAGCCATTCGTCGCGATCGTCGGACTGGCGTCACCCTCGCACTCGCGGCGCTCGCGTGGGCGGCTCTGGCCAACTACGTGGTCATCCCCGGGTTCCTCCACTCGTCGAGTTTCTACGCCGGACGGCTCCCCTTCGGCGGCATTCACGGAACCTTGGCCACCCTGGTGCACAATCCCGGCGCGTTCTTCTCCTACCTCGTCTCCCAGGGGCGCCCGTTCTATCTATGGCAGTTGGGAGCAACGGTCGGCTTCGGTTTCCTCCTCTCACCGGAGATCGCCACCTTGGGTTCCCTCTTCGTCTTCGAGAACATCCTCAGCAATGACGTTTACATGCACCAGATCCTCTATCAGTACTCGTTGCCGCTCACCCCCGTCCTCGTGATCGGCACCGCGACCGCGATCGCCCGATTGCGCAAGGTGCGCACTCGTCGATTGGTCGTTGGCGCGGTTCTCGTGAGCGCGTTGTGGACGTCCGCGGTGTGGGGATACGCGCCCTTCTCTGCCAATCGTGTGACTGCGTATCAGCCGCCGGCGGCGACTGCGGCCCTCAAGGCACTCGAAGCCCGTATTCCGGCAAACGCCGCAGTGTGCGCGTGGTACCCGCTGGTGTCGCACCTCGACCAGAGAACGAGCAT
>DATIVP010000175.1:0-8716 GCA_035465755.1 Acidimicrobiales bacterium
GTCCGAGCGCATGTTTTCCGGTGGTTATGGCGGTGGAGATATACCTGTTCCCATACCGAACACAGAAGTCAAGCCCACCAGCGCCGATGGTACTTGGGGGTTCCCCCCTGGGAGAGTAGGTCGCCGCCGGGATTTCTTGAAAAACCCCCACCGCAAGGTGGGGGTTTTTCGCGTCCAGGTGGGACTTGGGACCCTCACAGGAATCTGACAGACAGCCTTCCTAGGCTGGTTGGTGCAACCTCATTGTCCGCGAGGGGCGCCCCTCACCCCAAGGAGGATCCCGTGACGCTGAACGTGACTTTCCTATTGGCGGCGTTGGCCCTGGCCGCCTTCGTCTGTCCGCTCCTCGGAGAGCGCCTGCGCATGCCGGGTGCGGTGATCGAACTGCTCTGCGGCCTGGCGTTGAGCCCTTTCATCTCATCGAGTGACGTCGCGAGCGGCTCCGTCGTCGCCACCCTCGGGGGACTGGGCTTCATGATCTTGATGTTCCTCGTGGGTGTCGAGCTCGACCTGCGCGAGATCTGGGGCGCGTCGCGCGGACCGGTCGTGATGGGCGCGGCGCTCTTCGCGGTCTCCCTCGCGGGTTCGTGGCTGCTGGTGGGTCACGTGGCGGGGGCCTCGTCGATCTGGGTGCTCGCGGGTGCGGCCACGTCGGTCGGTGTGACGGTCCCGGTGCTGCACGTGCACGGTTGGATGGGTGAGCGCTTCGGCCGCGACGTGCTGATGGTCGGAGCGGTGGCCGAGGTCGTCTATCTCGCGGCGCTGAGCTTCTTCAGCGCCGGGCGCCAGTCATCAGGTCTCGCCACGGCGATGGTGGGCCTGCGCGCGCTTGGCTTTCTCATCTTCGTGCTCAGCGTGGCCACGGTGGTGCGACGGGTGCGCTCGCGCCTGCCGCGACACTTCCATCGGTGGTTCCTGCGCGACGACCCGGTGGAAGTCGGCCTGCGCGGCACGTTCGCGCTGCTCTTTGGCGTGGTGGCGATCGCGGGCCTCCTGCGGGTGCCGACCGTTGTCGGCGCTCTGCTCGCCGGGGTGATCTTTCGCAGCGTCATCGGCAACGCCAAGGCCATCATCGAGCGCGTCACGAGCGTGGGCAACAGCTTCTTCGTCCCCTTGTTCTTCCTCACCGTCGGCCTGCAGACTCCGCTTCGCTCTGACGTTCTCGCCCTGGCGCCGGTGGTGGGCGCCATGTTGCTCGCCCTGAGCGTGCCGCGACTCGTGGTGGCGCCGTTCCTGCGGCGACGGGGCTACTCGTGGCGGCTCTCACTCGCCGGCAGCGTGAGTTTGATGGCGCCGCTGACACTGCTGGTGACAACCGCCGAGATCGGTCGCGCCACCAGCCTGACCGGTCCGACGACGTCAGCGGCGCTCGTGCTCGTGGCGGCGGTCTCGGCCATCATCTTCCCGGTGCTGGCTCGCCACCTGTTGCCACACCGGCGCGACGAGGACGTCGCCGAGGCCGAGGAGTCCGCGGTGGCGCCCGCGGCGCTCTAGACGACGCGCAGGTGACGGCGCCGTCGCGCCGGCGCCTCAGATGCTTCGCTGGTCTCAACGAGGTGCTCGTCGGGCGTGCGCGCGAGGAACTCGTCGAGCTCCTCGCGCGTCAGCGGGTAGGAGAAGTACTCACCCTGGATGATGTCGGCGCCGGCGCCGCGCAGCGACTCGAAGTTTCTGGCGTTCTCAATTCCCTCGGCGGTGACGGTGAGCTTGAGGGCCCGCGCCATTTCGATGATCGATCGGATCAGCGAGATGGCGCGCGCGTCTGACTCGAGGGCCATCACGAAAGACTTGTCGATCTTGAGCTCATCAACCGGCAGGTCCAAGAGCTGGGACATGGAGGAGTAGCCCACCCCGAAGTCGTCGATCGAGATCTTCACGCCGGTCGAGCGCAGCATGTTGAGACTGCGCTTGGCTCGCACGGGATCGTGGCCGAGGCTGGATTCGGTCACCTCCAGGGTGATGCGCTCGGGCGACATGTCGTACCACTGCAGGATGCGTCCGATCGACTCGGGCAGGTGCTCGTCCATCAGGTCCCACTGGGAGATGTTCACGTTCATCTGAAGATGGTGCCCGTTGCGGTCCAGTCGAGCGAGCTCGGTGATGGCGAGGTCGAGGACGGTTCGCGTCAGGGGAACGATGAGCCCCACGCGTTCGGCCAGGGGCACGAAGTAGTCCGGCTGGAGCAGACCCAGGGTCGGGTGCTGCCAGCGCACGAGGGCCTCCACACCGTGGACGGCATTCGTGCGCAGGTCGTGAGTGGGCTGGAAGTGCAAAGTGAGCCGCCGACGCTCGATGGCGGTGCGCAACTCGTTGATGAGCGCCAGGCGCTCGCGGCTGTTGAGGTCGATCTCGTCGCGATAGACGCACACCCCGCCGCGGCGGTGCTTGGCCTCGTACATCGCGACGTCGGCGCTGCGCAGCAGTTCGGCGTGCGTGGATCCGTGCTGGGGCCAGAGCGCGACACCAATGGAGGCGCTGACGCGCACCTTGGTTCCGTCGAGGGAGACGGGATTGGCGAGCGTCTTGGCCAATTCGTTCACCGAGGTGATCGGGTCGGTGCTCGCCTCGACCACGAAGGTGTAGGCGAACTCGTCGCCGCCGAGTCGCGCCAGTGTGCCGCGCGTGGCGATCGTGTTGGCGAAGCGCTGGCCGATGACGCGCAGCAGCTCGTCGCCGTAGGCATGTCCGATGGAGTCGTTCACCTCCTTGAAGCCGTCGAGGTCGATCAGGACGATGCCGAGCTGCTCGTCGTCCTCGAGCGCGGCCAGGCGTGCCTCGCCGTCTTCGAGGAAGGCGCGCCGGTTCGCCAGCCCCGTCACGTGATCGGTGCGGGCCTCGAGGAAGTTGCTGCGTCCGAGCTGGCGCACCTCGCTCTGGGTCAGCACCATGCGCGAGATCACCAGAGTGAGCGCCCCCAGGGCCATCAGGCGCGTCGACTCCGAGGAGGGGCGAGCAATCGAGATCGCGAGGATGGCGACCGAGAGCGCGCCGAAGATGACCGGAATCATGTTGAGTCCGCGTGCGGCGACGAACTGCTCGAACGGTCGGCTCGGCCGATCGATCGGGGGCCAGGCGGCGAGCGCCAGGATGCTCAGTCCGAACGGGGGGGTGAAGTTGACCAGCGCACCCGAGGTCCAGACGCTAAAGGACTGGGGGTTGAGGGCCACGATGTCACCCGCCGCGATGATGGCGAGGCCCACGAGGAGAAGCGACGTGGTCAAGTCGGTGTGGAAGTGCTTGGGCACCAGGCCCGCCCCGAGCAGGACGAGGAGGACCAGCACGAGAATGGGATTGAAGAGGTTGAACTCGGCGAGCAGGCTGCGCCCGCTGATCTCGATGTTCTGGCGAAAGCCGTACATCGAGGCGAGCGAGGCGAGCGCGAGGCCCGCGATGATGCCGTCGAGGCGAACACTGTTGGCTCGGGGCCCGAAGGATTGCTGCATGATGATGGCGACCGCGACGGCGATCGTCAGGTAGGACAGCGCGTAGAGCGCCTCGCGAAGAGTGGGCGTGACGAGGTGCACGAGGAAGGGAAAGTCGACGCGTCGCACCTCGCTGGCGAGGTTGAACGCGAAGACGCCGCACGCCATGGAGAGCCAGGCGCCGCGGTTCGCGGACTGGCGACGCACGCGTACGAGCAGCGGTACGACGGGCGCCCACGTGGCGAGGTGGCGCAGCCACTCGTTCGCGGTGGAGACGCCGGTCGAGCCTCGTGACGTGACCAGGGTGACCGCGTAGGCGCCACAGAGGGCGAAGGCGATGGCCTGGGTGATGAATTGCAGCTGATTCGCCCGGATGAGTCGCAGGACGTGCGGCGTCGATGGGGCGTCGGGAGCGAGTGGCGCGGACACGTCGTCGCGAGCGCGCGAGCGCTGATCGCGCTCGGGCGCCGCGGGCGTTGCCCGCCCCTTGCTCACGTTGTCATCTGCCATCAATTTCTCGCGGTCCTCAGAATCCCCTGCTATGTCCACGCGGTCGCCAACGCCGGCGTCCTCGCTCCCACTACTCTCCGACGTGCGCTGGGTTGAGTCCCCGGCCACGAAATGTGGTCGCGCGTGGAGTTCTGGACATCCTTGTGCGAAGCGCTCAACACTGCATCAACGTTTCCACAAGACGCGCACAATCATGGCGAGAAGTGTCAGACATCGCTTCGCGCGACTCGCGGCCGTCTCGCTCGTCGTGGCTGATCCCGGGGGTTATTGCGCGACGGTGGTTACCCCGTTGGCGCGATGAATGCGACAGGGCTCGGTGACCGATCGGGTCAATGACGTCGTTCTGAAGATGCGATTTCCTGTCAAATCCCGCGGTGTTCGTCCGACAGCGAGTCAGCGCGACAGCTGGGCGTCGAGTTGACCGAGGACTTGGTAGCAGCCCATCACCTGGGCGAGCGAAGAGTTCGGCTCGCGGCCCTCGTTGATGGCAGCCACGAACTCTCGGTCCTGGAGTTCGATCCCGTCCATGGACACCGCGACGCCCGTGACGTCGATGGGTTCATCGCGTCCGGTGCTCAGGTCGTCGTATCGCGCGATGTAGGTCCCGTTGTCGCAGATGTAGCGAAAGAACGTGCCGAGCGGGCCGTCGTTGTTGAAGCTCAGGGAGAGCGTGCACAGAGCACCTGACTTCGTTTGGAGCTGAATCGACATGTCGAGGGGGATGCCCAGCTCGGGGTGGATCGGGCCCTGAAGGGCCTGGGCGCGCACGATCGGCTCGCCGCACTGATACTGAAAGAGGTCGACGGTGTGCGCGGCGTGGTGCCAGAGCAAGTTATCGGTCCAACTGCGCGGTTGACCGAGCGCGTTGGTGTTCGTGCGACGAAAGAAGTACGTCTGCACGTCCATCTGCTGGATACGGAGCTCTCCGGCGACCACCCGCTGATGGATCCACTGGTGCGAGGGGTTGAAGCGACGGGTGTGGCCGACCATGCAGGTCACACCCGTCTCACGCTGGACATCGGCGACTCGTTGGGCGTCTGTCCACGAATCGGCGAGCGGGATCTCGATCTGGACGTGCTTGCCCGCGCGCATGCACGCGATTCCCTGGTCCGCGTGGAGTTGGGTGGGCGTGCACAAGATCACCGCGTCGACGTCGTCACTGGCGAGTACGTCGCCGAGCTCGCTGGTCGCCATCGCCGCACCGTAGCGATCAGCGACCTCGCGCGCCTGGTCCACACGGCGACTCACGATCGCGGTGATCTCGACCCCCTCGATGCGCTCCAGCCCGTCAAGGTGTTTGATGCCGAAGGCTCCGGCACCGGCGACGGCAATCTTCATGGGTTCTCCTCGGTGGGTTCGAGTACCACGTGTCCAAGGGCCGTGTTGGAGGCGGGTACGTGGTAGAAGCGATGGCGCTGCTCAACCGCCTCGCCCAGCGCCCCGCGCATGATCAGCCACATCACGAGTTCGATGCCCTCGGAGCCGGCCTCGCGCAGGTACTCGAGGTGGGGCATCGCGCGCAGGGACTCGGGGTCATCGATCAGTCGGTCGAGGAAATCCGTGTCCCAGGGTTCGTTGATGAGACCGGCTCGTGGGCCCTGGAGCTGGTGGCTCATGCCGCCGGTGCCCCAGACCTGGACGTTGAGGTCCTCCGGGAAGGACTGAATCGCCCGGCGAATCGCCCGGCCCAGCTCGAAGCAGCGATTCGACGTCGGCGGCGGATACTGCACGACGTTGACGGCGAGGGGGATCACCTTGACCGGCCAAGCGGCGGGCTGACCGAAGACGAGCGAGAGGGGGACCGTGAGTCCGTGGTCGACGGTCAACTCGTTCACGATCGTCATGTCGAACTCGTCGAGGATGGCCGAGGCCGCGATGTGCCAGGCCAGCTCAGGGTGGCCAACGACCTCCGGGACCGGGCGAGGGCCGTAGCCCTCGTCGCAGATCGCGAAGCGCTCGGCGCAGCCGATCGCGAACGTCGGGATGAGCTCCATCGAGAAGTGACTCGCGTGGTCGTTGTAAACCAGCACCACGACGTCGGGTGGGCTCTGGGCGATCCACTCCTTGGTCCAGTCGTAGCCGGCGAAGACCGGGCGCCAGTAGTCGGAGTCGGTCTTGGCCAGGTCGATCGCGGCACCGATGGCGGGGATGTGGCTGGTGGCGAGACCAGCGGTCACTCGCGCCATCAGCGGCCCTCGTGAATCGAGCGCACGCCCTCCGGGGAGCGCCCGCCGGCGAGCATCATGTCCTGGTACTCCTCGACGGTCATGCCCGTCATGGTCGAGACCGCCTGGACGAAGCTGAGCCCGTCGGTGGCGAAGATCTTGGCCAAGAAGTAGATGTTGCCGCCGTGTTCGAGCATCGCGTTGTAGTCGCGAGAAAGAACCGCCAGCTTCTGGGCCTCGGTCATGGGCCACTCATCGAGGTAGAGGCGCTCATTGGCCTTGAACCGCTCACGGTTGGCCGGGCGCATGAGGCTCATGCAGAACTGATTGAGCGGATAGCCGCGGCGCGAGCGCTCGGGCGTGAAGACCCGCGTGCCGGGGATGTCGTCAAAGGCACTGAAGTCCATCAGCTCTCCTTCCAGTACAAGCGATCGGGATTCTCCACCAGTAGTTTGACCTGTTGGAGGGGCGTGGGGGCGATTCGTGGGATGAAGTCGACGAGTCGCCCGTCGTCGGGCATGTGGGACTTGAGGTTCGGGTGCGGCCAGTCGGTGCCCCACAGGACTCGATCGGCGAAGAGGTCGACGACGCGGCGCGCAAAGGGGACGACGTCGTCGTAGTCGGGTGGACCCAGCACGGAGAGTCGTTCGGGGCAGGTGACCTTGGACCAGACGTTCTCGTGTTCGTCGAGGAGTCGGATGAAGAGATCGAACTCTGGTCCGGTCGCCGACTTGGTGACGTCCGGGCGACCCATGTGATCGACCACCACGGTGGTGGAGAGCGACGTGAAGAAGTCCCATCGCTCGGCGAGGTCGGCGGCCTCGAAGTAGATGACAACGTGCCAGCCGAGCGGGGCGATGCGCTCGAGAATGCGGTGGTAGTACTCGTCGGGTTGTGGATCGACGAGTCGGCGAACATAGTTGAAGCGCACGCCACGTACACCCGCGGCGTGCATGAAGGAGAGCTCTTCGTCGCTCACGTCGGGCCGGACGGTGGCCACGCCGCGTGCCGCGCCGTTGGCCGCGACCAGCGCGTCGACCATCGCGGCGTTGTCGGCGCCGTGACAGGTGGCCTGGACGATGACGTTGCGACTTATCCCCAGATGGTCGCGCAATGCGAACAACGCGTCCTTGCCCGCGTCGCAGGGGGTGTACTTGCGCTCGGGCGCGAAGGGGAACTCGTCGCCCGGACCGAAGACGTGGCAGTGCGCGTCGACCGCCCCCGGGGGCAGGACGAACGTGGGCGTGGACGGAGCGGGGTCGAAGACCAGCCAGTCGGGATCCATGGTGAAACGCCCCATCAACGCCCCTGGGCGGCGAGTCGCGCGTCGAGTCGCGGGAAGACCCGTCGCGCGTTGGCCGAGTAGATCTTCTCGCGACTGGCGTTGCTGATGCTTGCCGCGTCGACGTAGCGCTTGGTGTCGTCGAAGTAGTGCCCCGTGCGCGGGTCGACACCGCGGACGGCGCCCACCATCTCGGAGCCGAAGAGGATGTTGTCGTGGTCGATCACCTCGACGAGCAGGTCGATGCCCGCCTGGTGGTAGACGCATGTGTCGAAGTACACGTTGCCCATGACGTGGTCCTCGAGGGGCGGCTGGCCGAGCATGTCGGCGAGGCCCCGGTAGCGCCCCCAGTGATAGGGCACGGCGCCGCCGCCGTGGGGGATGATGAAGCGCAACGTCGGAAAGTCCTTGAACAGGTCACCCTGGATGAACTGCATGAAGGCGGTCGTGTCGGCGTTGATGTAGTGCGCGCCGGTGGCGTGGAAGTTGGGGTTGCAGCTGCCCGACACGTGGACCATGGCCGGCACATCGAGCTCGACCATCTTCTCGTAGAACGGGTACCAGGAGCGATCCGTGAGGGGCAGGCCGTTCCAGCGCCCGCCCGAGGGGTCGGGATTGAGATTGCAGCCCACGAAGCCGAGCTCGCCCACGCACCGCTCGAGTTCGGCCACGCTCTTGGCGATGGGCACGTCGGGGGACTGGGGTAGTTGGCACACCCCGACGAACGTCGCGGGATAGAGGTCGACGACGCGGGCGATGAGATCGTTACATACCCTCGCCCACGCCGCGCTGACCGTTTCGTCGCCGACGTGATGTGCCATCGCCGAGGCGCGCGGCGAGAAGATGGTCAGGTCCGCACCGCGCTCTCGCAGGAGCTTGAGCTGATTCTCCTCGATGCTCTCACGTATCTCGTCGTCGGAGATGATGGGATAGGCCGGCGCCGCGACGCCAGCCTCGTAGGCAGCCACCTGTTCGTCACGCCAGCGGTTGTGCGACGCCGGCGCGGTGGTGTAGTGGCCGTGACAGTCGATGATCATTGGGACTCCCACACACGTCGCGGGACCATCACGTCACCGCGCATCAAGAGGCGTGCCGTACGCAGCAGACTGACCCGGTCGATTCTCGCCCCCGACCCGTCGGCCACGACGTCGAGGGTCACGGTGAAGTAGCCGCTGGGGTGCTCGACGACGACGTCGTGGGTTCCCGTGTCGACCGGCCCACCGGCGATGTCGTGGGCGATGGAGCCCTCGATCAGGCACGCCGTCGCCACGGAGACGGCGCCGAGGACGCCGATGGCCTCGTGGACCCGATGAGGAATGAACGTGCGCGTGTCAAGT
>DATIVP010000176.1:0-7689 GCA_035465755.1 Acidimicrobiales bacterium
CCGACTTTCCCACCCCCGATCACATCGTTGAAGCCGCCGTGAAGGCGTGCACCGACCCCTCCATGCACAAATACACGCCCACGGCGGGGCTGCCCGCCCTGCGCGAGGCGATCGCGGTGAAGACCATGCGCGACTCGGGACTCGACGTGGGCTCTCACCAGGTGCTCGTCACGAACGGCGGCAAGCACGCCGTCGCGACCACGTTGATGACGTTGGTGAACCCCGGCGACGAGGTGCTGATCCCCGCGCCCTACTGGACGACGTATCCCGAGGCCGTCTACCTGGCTGGTGGCGTGCCCGTCGCCGTTCCCACCAGTGAGGCCAACGGCTTTCGCGTCACCGTCGCCGATCTCGAGGCCGCGCGCACGCCCAAGACCAAGCTCCTCGTCTTCGTCTCGCCCTCGAACCCCACGGGCGCGGTGGTCACCCCCGAGGACGTCGCCGCGATCGGCGCCTGGGCGGCCGAGCACGACGTCTGGGTGATGTGTGACGAGATCTACGAGCACCTGACCTACGGCGAGGCCCGTCACGTCTCGATGCCGGTGGTCGCCCCCGAACTCGGAGATCGCTGGGTCGTGGTGAACGGAGTGGCGAAGACCTACTCGATGACCGGATGGCGCATCGGATGGATGATCGGCGCGCCCGACGTCATGGAGGCGGCGATCAACTACCAGAGCCAGACGACGTCGAACATCTCGAACATCTCCCAGCGCGCGGCCCTGGCCGCCGTCGCCGGGGACCTCGAGGCGGTCGCCGCGATGCGCGCGGCCTTCGATCGACGCCGTCGCACGATGGTCTCGATGCTCAACGCCATCGACGGGGTCGCCTGCGCCGAGCCCGAGGGTGCCTTCTACTGCTTCCCCAACGTCGAGGGTCTGCTGGGTCGCAGCCTCGCCGGACGCGTCGCGACGACCTCGGCCGAGCTCGCGGCGAACCTGCTCGAGACGATCAAGATCGCGGTCGTGCCGGGGGAGGCCTTCGGCGCACCCGGCTACTTCCGCTTCAGCTACGCGCTCGGCGACGACGACCTGGCCGAGGGCATCACGCGTTTGGCCGACCTCGTCGCTCGGGGTTGACGGACCCCGGCTCCCTTTAGCCTGTGATCGAGAGAAAGGACGGGCCGTGGCTCGAGTACTGGTAACAGAAGAGATCGCGGAGTCCGGCCTCCAGGAGTTGCGCAACGCCGGACACGAGGTCGACGTGCGCCTGGGGCTCTCGCCCAGCGAGCTGCTCGACGCGGTGAAGGGCGCGCACGCCTTGATCATTCGTTCGGCCACCCAGGTGGACGCCGCGACACTTGAGATGGGCAGCGACCTGGTCGTGGTGGGCCGCGCCGGCATTGGCCTGGACAACGTGGACGTGAATCGCGCGACCGAGCTGGGCGTCATGGTGGTGAATGCCCCTCAGTCGAACATCCTCTCCGCCGCCGAGCAGGCCATGGCCCTGCTCCTCGCCCAGGCGCGCAACATCCCCCAGGCCCATTCGGCCCTGAAGGACGGCAAGTGGGAGCGCTCGAAGTGGGAGGGCGTCGAGCTCTACGGCAAGACCCTCGGTGTCGTCGGACTGGGCAAGATCGGCGCCCTCGTCGCCCAGCGCGCCCTGGCCTTTGGCATGCACCTCGTCGCCTATGACCCCTACATTTCCGAAGAGCGCGCCCGGCACATGGGCGTGGAGCTGATGGACCTCGACTCGCTGCTGCGCCTGAGCGACTTCATCACGATCCACCTGCCCAAGACCAAGGAGACGACCAACCTCCTCGACGCCGAGGCGCTGAAGAAGACCAAGGTCGGCGTGCGGATCATCAACGCGGCGCGCGGCGGCATCGTGAACGAGGACGACCTGGCCGAGGCGATCCGCAGCGGCCACGTCCAGGGCGCCGCGCTCGACGTGTTCGCGAAGGAGCCAACAACCGAGTCGCCCCTCTTCGAACTCGCGAGCGTGGTGGCCGTGCCCCACCTGGGCGCCTCCACCCGCGAGGCCCAGGACAAGGCGGGCGTCACCATCGCCGAGCAGGTCCAGCTCGCCCTGTCGGGCGACTTCGTGCCCTTCGCCGTCAACGTGGCGGCCGGGGACGTCTCGAACGTGGTGCGGCCCTTCATGGGGCTGGCCGAACTGCTGGGTCGCTTCATCGGCGGCCTGCTCGACGGCGAGCCGGCCGACCTCGAAGTGATCTACCAGGGCGAGCTCGCCGGGGCCGGGACCAAGATCCTCACGCTGTGCGCCTTGAAGGGACTCCTGTCGGCGGCCGGATTCGAGGGCGTCTCCTTCGTGAACGCCCCCCAGCTCGCGAAGGACCACAACCTCGCCTGGGGGGAGATCTCGACGGTGGAGTCGCCGGAGTACGTGAACCTGATCTCGGTGCGCTCGGGCGATCACGCGGTCGCCGGTACCCTGATGACGATGGGCACGCGCGTCGAGACCCGCATCATCTCCGTCGACGGCCACAGCGTGGAGATCCCGCCGACCGCCTCGATGCTCGTCGTGCGCAACGACGATCGTCCCGGCATGATCGGCATCGTCGGCGTCGCCCTCGGCGAGGCCGACATCTCCATCGCGTCGATGGCCGTGGGTCCGGACCCGTCGTCCCAGACCGCTCTCATGGTGCTGTCGACAACGACGCCCACGCCGACGCGGGTGATCGAGGAGCTGCGCAACACCGACGGCATCGAGGACATCCACCTCATCACGTTGCGCTGATCGCGCCCGGCCCTGGTGGGTGTGGGCGCGCCGTCAGGCCGAGGCGGCCGCGCCGGGCACCGAGGCGAGGAACGAGTCGATCTCGCTCGGCGTGCGCAGGCGCACGACGGGCCACGGTGCGAGTTCGTGGGGCCAGGTGCGTCGGCGCCGAAAGTGCATGCGCAGTGCGTAGGGGATGAGGGCGTCGCGGGCGCCGATCGCGCCCCTGATCGTCTCGTGGTTGCCGTTCCAGAGGGTCTCACGGTGGCGGATCCGCCGGAAGGTCCGGCTCACCAGGCGAGGCAGCCAGACTTGAATCGACTGGTCGAGCCAGACCACGGTGTCGGCGGCCTCGAGGACGAGGTCGCCGAGCTTGTTGCGATAGGTGCCGTCACAGACCCACTTCTCGTGCGCGAGGAGTGGTTCGAGCGTCGCGCGCAGGACGTCGTCGGGCGTCTCGATCCAGTGCGGACCGTGGACGAGGGCGTCGAGTTCGATGGCCTCGACACCGATTCGACGCGCCAACTCGCGCGCGAGCGTCGTCTTGCCGTTGCCGCTCGCGCTCGCGATCACCGCGACCCGTCGCATCGCGGCGGGTCGCGGTCGAGCGAGGGAATCTGACATCGGGGCGGCTGCTCGCCGAGCGTCGACCTAGAAGAGGCTGATCAGGTCGATGCGCTCCATCACCTCGGGGGTGAGGAGGGGCAGCACGTCGAGGGCGGTCATGTTCTCACGCACCTGCGCGGCGTGCGAGGCGCCGGTGATGACGGTCGAGACGTGGGGGTTCTTCGCGCACCAGGCGAGCGAGAGCTGGGCCAGCGTGACGTCGAGCTCGTCGGCGACCACCTTGAGGTCGGCCACCTTCTTGTTGCGCGCCTCGTCGGTGAGCAGTCCGCGCAGCCACTCGTATCCCGGCAACGTCGCGCGCGAACCCTCGGGCACGCCGTTGATGTACTTGCCGGTGAGAAGCCCCGAGGCGAGGGGTGACCAGATCGTGGTGCCCAGGCCGATGTCCTCGTAGAGGCGCTTGTACTCCTTCTCGACGCGATCGCGCCACAGCAGGTTGTACTGGGGCTGCTCCATGAGTGGCTTGTGCAGGTGGTGGCGATCGGCGATGTCGTAGGCCGCGCGGATCTCGTCGGCCGACCACTCCGAAGTGCCCCAGTAGAGGGCCTGGCCGCGACTGACCATGTCGCTCATCGCCCAGACCGTCTCCTCGATGGGGGTCTTGGGGTCGGGGCGGTGGCAGAAGACGAGATCAACGAAGTCGAGGCCGAGTCGCTCCAGCGAGCCCTCGATCGCCTGGGTGAGGTACTTGCGATTGAGGGTGTTCTTCATGTTGACCTGGTCGTGCAGGCCCCAGAAGAGCTTCGTGGAGATGACGTACTCGTGGCGCTGCCAGCCCAGCTCCCTGATGGCCGCACCCATCACGCGCTCGGACTCGCCGCCGGCGTAGGCCTCGGCGTTGTCGAAGAAGTTCACGCCGGCGTCCTTCGCGGCGGCGAGGCACTCGGCGGCGGCGTTGGCGGTGGCCAGCTGGTCCTCGTTGCCGAAAGTGACCCAACTGCCAAAGGAGAGCAGGCTGACCTTGAGTCCGGAGCGGCCGAGGCGGCGGTATTCCATGTTTGTCTCCTTGGTCGGGAACTATTCAGAGGGGTTGCGGGGCACGTCGGGCCACTCGTCGAGGGTGACGTCGCGCTCGGCTCGCTTGGCCTTGAGCATCGTCGCGATCCCCGCGAGCGCGGCCAGCAGCGCGACGAGCACCAACAATTTGACGAGTTTCTTCACCAGACCCATGTCGCTCAGGTTAGCGGCGAGCCTCCCCTGGACAAATCCCAAAGTTGGGGTAAGATGGCGTCGTGACGTATAACTTGCACGCCGAGCTGCTGCTGATCTAGGGCGGGCTCACGCCCGTCCGACGCCCCCGCTTCTTGCGGGGGTTTTTTGTTTCTCGCGTGGAAGTGGACCGAAAGGAATGACGTGCCGAGCAGTCCCCAACAGAAGAGTCCGATGGCCTTTGACAAGTATCGCGCGACGGTCCCGGTGGACCTGGTGGATCGCACCTGGCCGAACCGGCGCCTCGAGAAGGCGCCGCGCTGGTGCAGCGTCGACCTGCGCGACGGCAACCAGGCCCTCATCGACCCGATGGACCTCGAGCGCAAGTCGGTCATGTTCGCCCAGCTGGTCGAGATGGGATTCAAGGAGATCGAGGTGGGCTTTCCCTCGGCGTCCCAGCCGGACTTCGACTTCGTGCGCCACATCATCGAAGAAGACCTCATCCCCGAGGACGTGACGATCCAGGTACTGACTCAGTGCCGTGAGGACCTGATTCGCCGCACCTATGAGTCGGTGCACGGCGCGCGGCGCGTGATCATGCACTTCTACAACTCGACTTCGACCCTGCAGCGCCGGGTCGTCTTCGGCCTCGACAAGGAGGGCATCACCGCCATCGCCCTCGAGGCCGCCGCCCTGTGTCGCAGCTTGGAGCCCACTTCGCCGGACACCGAGTTCGTCTACGAGTACTCGCCCGAGAGTTTCACGGGCACCGAGCTCGACTACGCCCTCGAGGTCTGCAACGCGGTGGCCAAGGTCATCGAGCCCACGCCCGAGCGGCCGCTCATCCTCAACCTGCCGGCCACGGTCGAGATGTACACACCCAACCTCTACGCCGACGCCATCGAGTGGTTCTCGCGACACGTCGAGACTCGTGAGTCGGTGATCATCTCGTTGCACCCCCACAACGACCGCGGCACCGCGGTGGCCGCCGCCGAACTCGGCGTCCTCGCCGGGGCGGACCGCGTCGAGGGGACGCTCTTTGGCAATGGCGAGCGAACCGGCAACGTCGACGTGGTGAACCTGGCCCTCAACCTTTTCAGCCAGGGAATCGACCCCGAGCTCGACATCCGCGACATCGACAAGGTGCGCCACGTGGCCGAGTACGCCAACCGCCTGCCGATCCACCCGCGCCACCCCTACGTCGGCGAGCTCGTCTACACCGCGTTCTCCGGCTCGCACCAAGACGCGATCAAGAAGGGCATGGCCGCCATCGGCGACTCCTACGACATCTGGGAGGTGCCCTACCTGCCCATTGACCCCAAGCACACGGGTCGCACCTACGAGGCGATCATCCGGGTCAACTCCCAGTCGGGCAAGGGGGGCGTCGCCTACCTGCTCTCGGCCGAGCACGGCCTCGAGCTGCCCCGCGCCATGCAGGTCGAGTTTTCCAAGGCGGTCCAGGAGCTGACTGAGACCTCGGGCACCGAGATCTCGCCGGCCGAGATCTGGGACGTCTTTACGACGACGTACCTGCCCGAGAATCCGACGATCCAGCTGCTCAGCTCGGAGGTCTCCACCGACTCGACCAGCACGCGGATCTTCGCCCAGTTGGTGGTGGCCGGCCAGCACGTCACGGTCAAGGGCGAGGGCAACGGACCCATCGACGCGATGATGTCGGGGCTGCGCAACGAGATGGCGATCGACTTCAAGGTGCGCGACTACCACGAGCACGCCCTGACCGCGGGCTCGAGTGCGTCGGCCGTCGCCTACGTCGAGGCCGAGGGTGAGGACGGCACCACGTGGTGGGGCGTCGGCATGAGCTCGTCGATCCTCGACGCGTCACTCGAGGCGGTCATCTCTGCCGCCAATCGCCGAAGGTAGTTCGTCTCGCCACTAGCCTGGACGAATGAGATTCCACGCCCTGACCATCGTGCTGGGGTGGACGGCCGTCGTGCTCGGCCTGGTCAGCGTGGCGACGCAGCTGCGCCGCGTGGCGGTGCGTGGTATCGAGGGAGTTTCCCTGGCCACGTGGGTGATTTTCGTCTACATGGGCCTCTTTTGGATCACCTACGGCGTCATCGCGCGCTCGCCGGAGATCGTGATGGGTAGCCTGCTGGCCCTGCCGGTGCAGCTGGGCATCCTCTATCGCCTCGCGCCGTGGCGCAACGCGAAGGTGCTCGTGCAGTCCTTCGCCTTCTTCGCGCTCTTTACGATCGTGCCCACGTACCTCGGCGGTTGGTCCGACGGCGTCTACGGGATCGGCCTGGCCATGTCGATCACGCGCGGGCCCCAGATCCTCGAGCTGATCCGCAGCCGCGACGCCTCCGGCGTCTCGGCGGCGTCGTGGGCGGTCAGCGCTGTCGGCGCGTCGCTCTGGATGATCTACTACGTGGGGGCTCGCCTGTGGGCGCCCTTCGTCGCGACGGGTCTCGCCGGCGCGGCGAGCCTGACGATCGCCGCGCTGGCCTTCTGGCGCCACGAGGAGTCGCGTCGGCGCCTCGAACTCGAGGCGGCCTTCAGCTCGTAGCTAGCGCGGGTCGTGCATGCGAAAGTCCGGCTGGTGCTTCATGATCTCGCGGCGTGCGATGGTCATCTTGTGCACCTCGTCGGGCCCGTCGGCGATGCGCAGCGTGCGTTGGTGGGCGTACATCGAGGCCAGGGGATAGAACTGGGTCACCCCGGCCGCGCCGTGGACCTGGATCGCCCGGTCGATGACGCGCAGGGTCATGTTCGGGATCGCCACCTTGATGCCCGAGATCTCGGTCGCCGCCGCGCGATTGCCCACCGTGTCCATGAGATGGGCGGTCTTTAACACGTACTCGCGCGCCATGTCGATCTCGATGCGGCTCTCGGCGATCCAGTCCTGGATGAGGCCCTTGCGCGCCAGGCTGGTGCCGAAGGTCGAGCGCTCGAGCGAGCGCGTCACCATCAGCTCGAGGGCCCGCTCGGCGACGCCGATCGAGCGCATGCAGTGATGGATCCGCCCCGGCCCGAGGCGGGCCTGGCTGATGGCGAACCCTCCGCCCTCCTCGCCGAGGAGGTTGTCGACCGGCACGCGCACGTCGCGGTAGATGATCTCGGGGTGTCCGCCGCGTTCGTTGTAGCCAAAGACGTGCGGGTCCATCCCGAGCTCGACGCCCGGCGTGTCCTTGGGCACGACGATCATCGACTGCTGGAGGTGGCGCGAGGCGTTGGGGTTGGTCTTGCCCATCACGATGAGGACCTTGCAGCGCTCGG
>DATIVP010000177.1:0-11002 GCA_035465755.1 Acidimicrobiales bacterium
TGCTTGAGGCCGTTGAGTCGGTTGACCTCGTCCTCGGCGCGACTGCGCGCCTCGACGATGATCTCGCGAGCCCTCTCCTGGGCGGCGGTGGTCAGTTCGCGGGCCTTGGCTTCGGCCTCCGCCTGGGCGTGCTCGATGAACTGCTGAGCCATCGCGATCATCGACGACACCTGCTCGGCGCCGCGGCCCGAGGCCACCGGGGCGCTCGGGCTGGCCGGTGCCGGGGCGGTCGGTGCCGGGGCCGGCGCGCGACCGCTCTCGAGCTGGTTGATTCGCTCGGCGGCCTGGCGCAGCTGCTGGCGCTGTTGGGCCAGCTGGTCGCGCAGTTGGCGAGCCTCGTTGGAGACCCGTTCGAGGAATTCGTCCACCTCGTCGACGTTGTAGCCCCGCATACCGACCTTGAAGGCGACGGTATCGATGGAGCCCAGTGCAGAGGCGGCGTTGTCCGGTGTATCCATGCAGCCACCATACTGCCCGCGTGTCGGGGAACGAGGACGAGCTAGTGGATGAAGGAGTTGACCAGTTCGAGCAGCACGATGGCGATCAGCACCGAGAAGTCAATCGCGACGGCGCCCACGCGCGGACGCGGCAGGATCGAACGGATCGGCCGCAGGACCGGTTCGGTGAGAACCGCGAGGAAGTGGCGCACGGTGCCCAGCCCCCCGCTCTGGCTCGACGCGGGGAACCAACTCAGCAGCGCCGAGATGATCAGGATCCAGATGTAGAGAAAGATCAGGTTGTGCAGCAGCGTCATGAGACGTCAAAGGACCTGAAGTTGGTCAGGTGGAGCCGGTCGCGGGCCTCCGCACTGACGTAGGTGCCCCGCGGGATGATCAGGTAGACCCCCGGGGCCAGACGGTCGATCTTGGCCCAGAGCGCGTGCGCCGAACCGGCCGAGAAGTCGACCGTGCGCCGCGCGGCCGCCGGGTCCAGGTGCGAAACGTTCAGTACCACCGCGCGCCCGTCGCGCAGCAGATCGGTCACCCGGCTCGACTCGTTAAAGGAGATCGGCTCGAAGATCGCCGGCTCGCGGTCCACCGGCAGCGGCGCGGCCGCCGCGACGGGACGCGGCGAGGGCATGGGGCGCACCCGCGGGGCCTGGCCGGCGTTGTCGAGCACCGAGATCGACGACGTGCGCGGTGGCGTCGGACGCGCCGGCGCGGGGGCGGCGTAGGGGCGTGGGGCCGGGGCCGGGCTGGGGGCGGGGGTCCATTCTGGTTCACGGTCGTACTCGGGCTCGGCGAAGGGCCGAGTCGGCACACCCGACGCGTAGTCACCATATTCGTCCTCGATGAGCCCGAGGAAGCCCAGGAACTTACGTGTCTTGTCTCTCATGCGTTTCTCCTCGCGGGGCTACCGCTCACCCATGCTAGGCGAGGGGTGGGTTCGCCCGGGGGGCCCGGGGGCCAAACAGGGCCCGGCCCACGCGCACCTCGCTGGTGCCCCAGCGGCACGCCAGCTCTAAGTCGTCGCTCATTCCCATGGAGCGCACCTCGAGTCCCAGCTCGTCCGCGAGGCGCGCCGTGTCGCGAAACGAGCGCTCCGCGCCCGCGGGGTCGGGGGGCGCCACGGTCATGAGGCCCACGACCGCCAGGCCCCGGTCCCGGGCTCGCGCCACCAGTTCGGCCGCTTCGCCCGGGTTGGCCCCGTTGCGCTGGGCCAGCCCGGTGAAGTCGACCTGGACGTAGAGTCGCGCCGTCGCGCCGATCCCCGCCAGGCGTTCGATCTCCTTGTCGCGCGACACCGTGCAGATCACGTCGGCCACGGCCGCGACACGGGCGATCTTGTTGCTCTGCAGCGCCCCGAGGTAGTGCCAGGCCACGGCGGCCCCGCCGAGGGCGGCACGCTTGTCCTCTAACTCGACGAGGTAGTTCTCGCCCACCGCATCGAGTCCGGCTGACTGCGCGGCGAGAACGGCCTCGGGGCCGAAGGTCTTGGTGACCGCCACCACGCGCACTCCCGACGGGTCGCGCCCCGTGGCGGCGATGCGCTCGCGCAGCGCCGCGAGGTTGCGCGCGACGCGCTCGCCCAGCTCGCTCTCAGCGGAGGAAGCTGGGGAGGTCGTCGTCGCCACCCACGTCGAAGAAGTCGTCGGTCGCGCTCGAGAAGATGTCACTGCGCGGACCCTCGGTCATCACCGGCTCCGAGATGGTCGTCGGCGTCGGACGCGGGTTGGGATGAGGATCGAAGCCCGCGGCGATCACCGTCACGCGCACCGCGTCACCGATCGAGTCGTCGATCACGCTGCCGAAGATGATGTTGGCGTCGGGGTGGGCCACCGAGTGGATGATGTTGGCGGCATCGGTCACCTCGGTGAGCGTGACGTCCGAACCGCCGACGATGTTCATCAAGATCCCGCGCGCGCCGTCGATGGAGGCCTCGAGCAGCGGCGAGGTGATCGCCGCGCGCGCCGCGTTGACGGCGCGGCCCTCGCCCGTGGACTGTCCCACGCCCATGATCGCGCTGCCGGCGTTGCGCATGATCGCGTTGACGTCGGCGAAGTCGGTGTTGATGAGTCCGGGCACCGTGATCAGGTCAGTCACCCCGCGCACCGCCGACAGCAGCACGTCGTCGGCGATCTTGAAGGCCTCGAGCATCGAGGTGTCCGACGCGGTGACCGAGAGCAGTCGGTCGTTGGGGATCACGATCAGGGTGTCGACCTTGGAGCGCAGGGCCTCGATGCCCTTCTCAGCCTGGGTCGCGCGACGCTTGCCCTCAAAGGAGAACGGCCGGGTCACGACGCCGATCGTGAGACTGCCCAGCGAGCGGGCGATCTCGGCGACGACCGGGGCGGCCCCGGTCCCGGTGCCCCCGCCCTCGCCGGCGGTGATGAACACCATGTCGGTGTCCTTGAGCGCTTCTTCGATCTCCGCGCGGTGATCCTCGGCGGCCTGGCGGCCGACCTCGGGGTCGCTGCCGGCGCCGAGTCCGCGGGTGAGCTGGCGGCCGATGTCGAGCTTGAGGTCCGCCTCGGAGAGCAGGAGGGCCTGGGCGTCAGTGTTGGCCGCGATGAATTCGATGTTGCGCAGACCCGAGGAGATCATCCGGTTCACGGCGTTGACACCGCCGCCACCCACGCCGATCACCTTGATCACGGCGTGGTAATTGTTCTGGTTGAGACTCATAAACCCCCTTGGGTGAACCCTTCTATTGTGTCCCACCGCAGCGGGGAGTCACGATCATTCGCGTTCAAGTGTGTTTGAAGGCTAGCCATCGTCCCCCGGGTGGTCAAATGTCTCACGATGGCGCACCGCCCGTGACGGCGAGGGATCCGGGCACCGACACGTCCACCACGTCGCCCGGCACGAGACGGGCGTGGGCGATGACCGAGGCGATCGACACCCATTTGGCGTGCAGATTCGTCGCCGGTCCGAGCACGAAGCGTACGGGGGTCGTCATGGCGAGAGTCACGTCGCCGGCGGCGTTCACGCTGATGCTCGAGACCTGGCTGGAGAACGCCGGGGGCAGCTGGCTGGCGACGTAGGCCGCGGCGCGCCCGGCGAGGAGGAAGGGCCAGGTCGCGGCGCGCGGGTTCGCATAGACCAACGTCGGCAGATTGGCCGTGCGCGGCGCGCTGCCGAGGTCGTGACCGGTCGCGTCAACGTACACCAGGACGTGCCCGGGCGCGTAGGCGACCGCCACCGCGGTGCGCTCGGTGACGCGCACGACCACTCGGTTCGGCCAGTGCTTGATCACCGCCACCGACTGCACCCAGGGGAACTGGTGGAGACGGGCGTCGATGGCCGAGGCGCTGACGTCGATGATCGGCGGGTCGGCGGCGAGTCCGGAGGCCGCGAGGACCGCCGAGGCCGATTCGTGACGTAGGCCGACGAACGAGACGTGGCGAACGCGAAAGAGCGGGGAGCGCAACGTCCACTCCACCCCACTGAACACGATGGCGGCGGCACTCACCACGGCGAGGAGCACGAGGATCAGGCGGCGCCGCGGGTGCGCGCGGATGTCCGCCGGGGCCGAACGAGGCCGCGTCGGGGCCGTGGGGCGCGCCCGCTTCTCGCGCGCCGAGGCCGCGTCGACGCGCGAGGCTCTCGTGGTGGCCGGGCCCGACCGCGCCCGACGCGACTCGCGTGGAGAGCGCCGTGGCCGTGACGCCGACACCGGCCGACGGCGGCTCACCGGTCCCCCCCGAAGCCGATCAAGCGATGTTCGAACACCAGGTCGACCCCGGTCGCCTCACGCACCCGCTCGGCCACCTCGCGGGCCAGTTCGTAGACGTCGTTGGCCCGTCCCCCGGCGTCGACCTGGATGAAGTTCGCGTGCTTGTCACTCACCACCGCGCTGCCGTGGCGCAGTCCCTTGGCCCCGACCGCCTCGATGAGGCGACCCGCCGAGTCCCCCGGTGGATTGCGAAAGACGCTGCCCGCGTTGGCGCCGCCCGGCTGGTGGGCGCGGCGCCAGGCAACGACGTCGCGCAGCGCCGCCCGGGCGGCGTCGGCGTCGCCGCGCCGGAGGCGCAACGTCACCTCGACGACCACGTCACCGGCGTTGAGAGCGCTCTCGCGATAGCCAAAGTGCAAGTCAGCGGCGGACACGCTCACGAGCTGCCCGCGCCACAGCGTGACCGAGGCCACGCTCGCGGCCATGTCCGAGCCGTGCCCGCCGGCGTTCATGGCGACGGCCCCGCCGAAGGTCCCCGGCACGCCGACCGCCCACTCGAAGCCGACGACGCCGTCGGCTGAAAGTCGCCGGGCGGCGACGGGCAGGTCGAGGGCGGCCCCCGCGTGCACCACCACCTCGCCGTCGACGTCGGACCAGTCGAGGCCCCGAAAGCCCTCCCCGAGGTGCAGCGCGACGATGTCGTGCTCGCCCTCGGCGACGAGCAGGTTCGAGCCGTTGCCGACGACCACGACCGCCAGGCCGCACTCTCCCAGCGCGGGACCCACGTCGAGCAGGTCCTGGGGCGTGTCGAGGGTGAGGAGAAGCCGCGCGGCGCCGCCCACGCGATACGTCGTGTACGGCGCGAGGGACGCGTGCTCCTGCGCCCGCTCTCCGGCGAGGGCGAGCAGGTCGTCGACGCTCACGCCTCACCCTCCACCAGTTCGCCGGCGAGGTCACCAATGTCGCCCGCGCCGATGAGGACGACGGCGTCGCCCGGATCGGCCAGCGCCTCCAGGTGGCTGAGCGCCCCGCGAAGATCGTTGACGAAGTCGCAGGACGCCTGGGGATGGGCGCGGCGAATCGCGTCGAGCACCTGGCGTCCGCTCACGTCACCGGAGTCGGCCTCGCCCGCCGCGTAGACGTCGGTCACGATCACACGGCGCGCGTCGACGAAGGAATCGGCGAAGGCGTGTGCCAGGTGGCGCGTTCGGCTGTAGCGATGAGGTTGAAAGACGGCGGTCACGTTCGTGTACCCCGCGGCGCGCGCCCCGGCGAGGGCCGCGGCCACCTCGGTGGGCAGGTGCGCGTAGTCCTCGTAGACGTCCGCGCCGCGCCAGCGGCCGCGGTACTCAAAGCGCCGAGGCGCACCCTCGAAGCGCCGCAGTCCCTCGATGACGGCGGGCGCGTCAATGCCCATGGCGAGGGCGAGGACCGCCACCACCGCGGCGTCGGCGACGTTGTGGGCGCCGGTGACCGCCAGGGTGATCTCGAGGCGCGCGGCGCCCTCCAACGTGAAGTGCGCCGCGCGTCGCTCGAGCACGACGTCAGACACCCGCCACTGGTCTCGCGCCGGGCCCACCCAAGTCACGTCGCGACCCGCCAGCGACGCGGCGCGGCGCACCCCGGGGTCGTCCCAGGCCACCACCGGACCCGCGGTGCGCGCGATGAGTCGCGCGAACGCCGCGTCGAGGTTTTCCGGCGTGCCGTAGTGGTCGAGGTGGTCGACGTCGACGTTGAGAACGCCGAGGGCGGCCGGTCGCACGAGATCAAAGGTGCCGTAGCTCTCGTCGACCTCAAGGAGAAGTCCGTCGGGCCCCCAGTGGCCGTTGGGGCCGAGGCCGCGCACCGCGGCGCCCACGAGTCGCGAGGGGTCCCGGCCCGCCGCGGCGAACACCTGGGCCATCATCGAGGTCGCGGTCGTCTTGCCGTGGGTGCCCGTGAGGCCAATCGTTGGCTGGGCATCGACCAGGTCGGCGAGCGCCTCGGCGCGGGTCAGGGCCGTCGCTCCGTGGTCGATCGCCGTTCGTAGCTCGACGTTGTCGCTCGCCACCGCCGGCGACCAGGTCACCACGTCGACGTCGGCGAGGTTCGCGGCGCCGTGGCCGGCACTGACGCGAACCCCGCACGCGGCCAGGTCATCGAGCACCGGCGAGGAGACGGCGTCGGATCCGCTGACCACGCAGCCGCACTCGATCAGCAGACGCGCCAGACCGCTCATGCCGGCGCCGCCGACGCCGACGATATGGACCCGGGTGCCATCGCGGAAGTGGCTCACGCGAACCCGCCCACTCGTCGCACGACGTCACCGATCGCGCGCGCGGCGTCGGGACGGGCGAGGTCGCGGGCCGCGCGACCCACCTCGAGGTAGCGACCGTTGGCGATCAGCCCGTCGAGGGCCGCCGCGAGGCGTTCGCCCGTCATCGCGCGGTCCTCGAGCACGACGGCGGCCCCCGCGTCCGCCAGTCGGCGCGCGTTCTGTCCCTGGTGATCGCCGGGCGCCCCGGGCAGGGGCACGAGAACCGAGGGAATGCCGAGGGCGCAGAGCTCGGCGAGCGTCGTCGCCCCCGCACGACAGAGCGCGACGTCGGCTACCTGCCAGATCGTCGACATGTCCGCGAAGTCGTAGGTCCGATAGTCGAGACTCTCGAGGTGCGGGGTGCGCGAGCGAACGCGATCGACGTCACGGCGCCCGGTCACGTGCAGGATCGTCACGTCGCTGCGAGCGCTCCAGAGGCGGGCGAGTTCGCTCACGGCGTCATTGACCGAGCGTGCCCCGAGCGATCCCGTCATGACGACCAGCACGAGCCGTTCCTCGGTGATCGGCGGGCTGAACTCGCTGCGAGCGCGCCGTCGGGCGTCGTCGTCGCGCGACAAGGAGCTGATCTCTTCGCGAAGTGGCACCCCCGTCACCACGTCACGCGGACCACTGGCCCCGTGGGCGACGCAACGCGCCCGCGCGAAGCGCGCGAGGAGGCGCTGGGTCGCACCCGGCGTCGCGTCGAGATCGACGAGCACGAGGGGGCGCCGCCAGAGCACCGCCGCCAACCCGGCCGGCAGCGCGGCGTAGCCACCGAAGGAGACGACCACCGAAGGCCGCCACCGAGCGAACAGGAACCACGCGCGCACCGAGGCGACGGCAAGTCCAACGAGCGCCCCGAGGTTCTCGCGAACCGCCGACGCCCGCATCGAGCGGCGCAGGCCCCGCCCGCTCAGGGTGACCAGTGGGATCGGCCCGCCTCCCAGGAGAGCCCTCTCCTGGCCCCGCCGACTGCCGACGTAGACGAGTGACTCGGCGGCCAGCCCGCTCTCGAGAAGAGCCGCGGCCACGCTGCGCATCGGAAAAATGTGACCCCCCGTGCCGCCGCCGGCGAGCACGACCCGTGTCATCAGCGCCCTCGCGGGCGTCCGTAGCCGTGGGGGTCGCGCCGCTGCGATCCACCCCCCAAGACGTCGCGATAGGTCGAGACGTGGTGCTCGCGGATCGTCACGTCGCCGGCCCGACTGCGGTCGTGCGCCACGTTGTAGAGCAGTCCCACCGCCGCCAGCTCGGTGATCAGCGCCGTGCCGCCGTAGGAGAAGAAGGGCAGCGGGATGCCCGTCACCGCCCACCAGCCCACCACCGAGAAGATGTTGATGATGGCTTCGAGGGTGATCCAGGTCGTGATCCCCACGGCCACCAGTTGGTAGACGGGATTGGAGCAGGTGCGAGCCACGCGCAGTCCGGCGAAGAGGAACCAGACGAACAGTCCCAAGACGACGAGGGAGCCCACGTAACCCAGCTCCTCGCCGATGATGGTGAAGATGAAGTCGGTATGCGGGTTGGGCAGTAGTCCCCACTTCTCACGGCTGTGACCCAGGCCCAGCCCGGTGAGACCCCCCGCGCCCAGGCCGATCTTGGACTGGGTCAGCTGGTAGCCGCTGCCCAGGGGGTTGAGGTTGGGGTGCAAGAAGGAGAAGAATCGCGAGGCCGCGTAGGGCTTGGCCAACATGTAGGCGCCAAAGACCGCGATGCCCAGTGCCGCGATGCGCGTGAGCAGGCGCCGCGACAGCCCGGCCACGGCCAGCATCACGTAGCCGATCGCGAGCACCACCGAGGACGTGCCGATGTCGGGTTCGAGGATGATGAGGCCCGCGCCCAGCAGTACCGGCACCGCCCAGAGGAAGAGTTGGCGGGCGTGACCCAGTTCGTTGTGGTGACGCTGGACCAGCCACGCCACGTAGAGGACCGTGCAGAGCTTGAACAGCTCGGAGGGCTGAAGGTTGATCAACTTGAGGTTGAGCCAGCGCTGGCCGCCGTTGGCCGAGACGCCCACCAGCTCAACCGCGACCAGAAGTCCAAGGCCCATGAAGGTGAGGTGGCGCGCGTAGCGCACGAGCTGGTCCAGTCGGACTCGGGCCATGACGTAGAAGGCCGCGAGGCCAAAGACCAGGTACGCGGCGTCGTGGATGAGAAGCGCCCACGAGCTCGCGCCGTTCGCGCTCGACTGGCCCTCACTCGCCGAGGCCACGGCGATGGTGCCAAAGGTGACAAGCAGCGTGGTCACCACGAGGATCATGCGCCCGTTGGCGTCCCCGCGTGGCAACGGCTGCAGCAGCCAGGCGAAGCGCCCCCTTCGCGTCGGACGTTCGGTGGCCCTGGTGACGATCGCCGCGCGCGCCATCTAGACCACCTTCGCGATCTTGAGGAAGTCCCCGTAGAACATGCCGAGCGCGAGGGCCGCGAGCAGCCCGGCGAGGATCCAAAAGCGAATGATGACGGTGGTCTCGGGCCAGCCCTTCATCTCGAAGTGATGGTGGATGGGCGCCAGACGAAAGATCCGTCGCCCCCACACGCGAAAGCTGATCACCTGGAGGATCACCGACGCCGTCTCGGTAACGAAGAGCCCGCCGAGCACGATCAGCAGCAAGTCGAGGTTCATCAAGAGGCACAGCGCACCGAGGCCCGTGCCCACGGCGAGAGAACCGGTGTCGCCCATGATGATGCGCGCCGGCGACGCGTTCCACCAGAGGAAGCCCAAGCACCCTCCCACCAACGCGACGGCCACGAGGCCCAGATCCAGTGCGCTGTGGAGGTGGTAGATGTGAAAGTGACGGAACTGCCAGTAGCCGATGATCGCGAGCACCCCGAAGTCGAACGTCGCCGCCCCCGCCGCCAGTCCGTCGAGACCATCGGTGAGATTCACTGCGTTGGACGTCGCGATGATGACCAAGACGCCCAACACGAGCCATCCCGTCACGGTCAGGTTCCATCCGGGCAGCGAGAAGCGGGTGAACGACAGATTCATCGACGTGCGCACCCAGTAGATCGCGAGCAGAGCGAACACGCCCGCAATGAGCAGCTGGCCGGCGAACTTAGCTCGCTTGTTGAGGCCGAGGTTGCGCTCGTTGCGGATGCCGATGTAGTCATCGACGAATCCGAGCAGCCCGCTCGCCACGGTCACGGCAATGACGAGCACCCCGGCCCTCGTAAAGCTGACGTAGGTGGCGACGTGGCCCATCAAATAGCCCACGACCGCGGCGGCCACGATGATCACCCCGCCCATTGTCGGCGTGCCTTCCTTGGCCTGGTGCGTCGCTGGAACGTCTTCGCGGATGCGTTGGCCCATCGAGCGGCGCCGCAGGAAGCGAATCCACATCGGCGTGATCAAGAGCGAGCACAAGAACGCGACGCCCCCCGACTCCATCAGGCTCAGCATCGGTTCAACCCCAGAAGCTCGCGCGCGACTACCCGGTCGTCGAAGGGCAGGCTCTCGTCGCCGATGCGCTGGAAGGTCTCGTGCCCCTTGCCGGCGACGACGACCACGTCGCCCGCGCGGGCCTGGGCCACGGCTTCGCCGATCGCGGCGCGCCGATCCACCACTCGCCCGACCGCCGACCCCTCAAGCACTCCCGACATGATGGCATCAATGATGGCATCGGGAGACTCGCTCCTGGGATTATCCGAGGTCACGATGGTGAAATCCGAGAGCTCCGTCGCCACGCGGCCCATCTCGGGCCGCTTGGCGCGGTCGCGCTCTCCCCCACAGCCGAAGACCGTGGTGATCCGCGCCCCCGGCGCGAGCGAGCGCACGTCGCGCAACAACCGGCGCAGACCCTCGGGGGTGTGCGCGTAGTCCACGACGACCGTCGCGTCGGGTCCCGCGATGACCTCGAGGCGCCCGGGCACCGGATGCACTCCCTCCAGGGACGCCGCCAGCACGGCGTCGTGCGCGCCGAGCGCCGAGGCGATCGCCAGGGCCATCAGAGCGTTGTCGACGTTGTAGCCGCCCACCAGCGGCGTTGACACGGGCAGCCCCCGCCAGGTGAAGGAGGTGCCCGAGAGGCTCGTCACCACACCGGTGGCGTCGTCGCGACCCACCCTCGTCACGGGCAGGCTGGTCGACGAGGCGAGGCGCTCGCCGTAGGGGTCGTCGATCCAGATCACGGCGCGCTGGGAGTGCTCGGGGGTGAACAGGCGCGCCTTCGCGGCGAAGTACTCCTCCATCGTCTCGTGGTAGTCGAGGTGATCGTGGCTCAGGTTGGTGAAGCCCGCCACAGCGAAGCGAAGCCCGTCGACGCGTCCCTGGTCCAAGGCGTGGCTCGACACCTCGAGCGCCACGACGGAGCGCTCCCGGTGCGCCTCGAAACCTCTCACGAGTCCGGCGAGCGTGCGCATTAGCTCGGGCGGCGCCGGCGTCGTGCGCTCGTTGGTCAGCGTGCCGACGTTCGCGCCGTTCCAGCCGGCCAGTCGCGCAAGTTCGGCGACGAGGGTCGTGACCGTGGTCTTGCCGTTCGTGCCCGTCACCCCAACGAGCTCAACCGCCTCCTCGGGGTGGCCGACGATCGCCGCGCTGGCTTCGGCGAGGAGGGCGCGCAACTGGGTCTCGGGGACCACCACGACGGGTAC
>DATIVP010000178.1:0-5564 GCA_035465755.1 Acidimicrobiales bacterium
CCCCCAGGGCCGGGACGACGACGGCAGTAGAAACGGTAGATCGTGAATTCCACTATGAAGGCCCGCCGACTGACGCTCAGTCAACGCCGCCAGCTGGCCGGCGTGGTGTTCGCCCTGCCCGCGCTCGCGCTGGTCATCGGGCTCATCGCGGTGCCGATCGGCCAGGCGGTCTACTACTCCTTCACGCAGTGGGACGGCATCTCCACGACCTGGATCGGACCGTCGACCTGGAGCCAGGCATTCCACAACTCGGACCTCTGGACGGCCCTGAAGAACAACGCGGCACTGCTGATCTGGGTGCCGGTCGCCCTCGGGCTGCCCCTCGCGATCGCCGTCTTGTTGCACCAGCGCGTGGCCGGCTGGAAGATCTTTCGCTCCATCTACTTCCTGCCCACCGCGATCTCTTGGGTCGTGCTGGGACTCGTCGCCGAGAGATTCTTCGCCTACCAGGGGACACTCAACTCGATCATCCACGCGATCGGCCTCTCCGGGGTGACGACCAACATGCTGGGCAACGAATCGACCGCGCTCTCGGCTCTCGGCATCACGTTCGTCTTCACGATGATCGGCACCAACACGATGCTCTTTCTCACCGGTCTAGCGACGCTGGATCCGAGCCTCGAAGAGGCCGCGCGCATCGACGGCGCGGGACGCTGGCGGATCTTTCGCCACATCACCCTGCCGCACCTGAGCCGCTTCATCCAGCTCGCCTTCGTGATGACGGTGATCGCCCTCTTCTCGGCTCTCTTTAGCCTCATCTTCGTCATGACCGGCGGCGGTCCCGGATACGCCACGACGACGATGGAGTTCCTCATCTACCAGACCGGCTTCTCCCAGGGCCAGTTCGGCACCGCCGCCCTCTACGGTCTCATCCTCTTCGCGATCACCGGCGTCGTCGGCATCGTCCAGCTGCGCCTGATCGGCTCGGACTCGTGAAGGCCCGCCGGCGCGTCTCAGCGGGGCGTATCGCCCTCTTTGCCACGATGCTCGCCATCGCGGTGGCGATGCTCTACCCGTTCTGGGTGATGATCACCGACAGCCTGCACACCCAGTCCCAGTTCATCTCGGGTTCGGGCTTCTCCCTGGGCAGTTGGCGCCAGCTCAGCGCCGCTCTGCCCGTCGGGCGCCAAGTCCTCAACTCGACTCTCATCTGCACCGTGTCGATCTTCGCGATCCTCGCGGTGGGCCTGCCCGCGGGATTCGCCTTCGCGAAACTTCGCTTTCGGGCCTCGTCACTGGTCTTCCTCGGCGTCGTCTCGGCGATGATGGTCCCGCTGCAGGCCATCGTCATGCCCGAGTTCGTCAACATCACGCGCATCGGACTGACCAGCGGCTACTTCGGCGCGGTACTTGTCTACGCGGCCCTCGGCACTCCCTTTTCGATCTTCCTCTTCACCACGTACTTTCGCGGCGTGCCCGACGAGCTCGTCGAGGCCGGCATCGTCGACGGCCTGGGCTACGTGGGCGCCCTGTGGCGACTGGTGGTGCCGATCGCGGTGCCGGCGATCGCCACGGTCACGGTGCTGCAGTTCATCCAGATCTGGGACGACCTGCTCGTGGGCCTGCTCTTTATCCAGAACACCGCCGACCGTCCGATCACGGTGGGTCTCGCCGCGCTCGCCTCGGGCCGCACGACGTCGATTCCCCAGCTGATGGCCGGCTCGTTCGTCTCCGCACTGCCGGCGATGCTCGTCTACCTCGGTTTTCAGCGTTACCTGGTCAAGGGCCTCACGATGGGCATCGACCGATGACGTTCGCTTCACGAAAGGACCCGTGCCCCTATGGCCGCCATCACCTTTGACGGTGTCACCAAGATCTTCGCCGGCAAGCCGGCGGTGGACTCGCTCTCGTTGCACATCGACGACGGGGAGTTCATGGTCCTCGTCGGTCCCTCGGGCTGCGGCAAGACGACCGCGCTGCGCATGCTCGCCGGCCTCGAGGAGATCACCTCGGGCCAACTCCTGATCGGCGACCAGGTCGTCAACAACGTCCTGCCCAAGGACCGTGACGTCGCCATGGTCTTTCAGAACTACGCGCTCTACCCGCACATGAGTGTGGCCCAGAACATGGGCTTCGCCCTCAAGATCCGTGGTGAGTCCAAGGCCACGATCGCGGCCAAGGTGCGCGACGCCGCCGAGATCTTGCGCCTGAGCGACTACCTCGATCGCCGACCCCGCGCGCTCTCGGGTGGCCAGCGCCAGCGCGTCGCCATGGGCCGGGCGATCGTGCGCAGCCCCCAGGCCTTCTTGATGGACGAGCCGTTGTCGAACCTCGACGCCAAGCTGCGCGTCGAGATGCGCCTGGAGATCGCGCGCATCCAGCGCCTGCTCGGCGTCGCCACTCTCTACGTCACCCACGACCAGGTCGAAGCGATGACGATGGGCGATCGCGTCGCGGTGATGCGCGACGGCCAGCTCCAGCAGGTCGCCCGGCCCCAGGACCTCTACGACCGGCCGGCGAACGACTTCGTGGCGGGCTTCATCGGCTCGCCGCCGATGAACCTGCTGCGCGCGCACGTTGCGCGAGCCGGCGACGTGACCCTGTCCATCGCGGGTCAGTCGGTCACGCTGCCCGCGGCCCTCGCGTCTCTCTACGAACTGCCCGCGGGCGGTGAGGTGACCTTCGGCATCCGCCCCGAGGACATCGTGGTCGGCCAGTCGGGGCTGCGCGCGCGCGTCGAGAGATGCGAGGCGCTCGGGGCTGAGACCCTCGTGCACCTGAGCGTGAACGGCGAGGGCGCGAGCCAGCACCTCGTGGCCAAGGCCGGACCGCGCACGACGATCGCGCCCGGTGACGAACTGGGCATCGCCTTCGCCCTCGAGCACGCGCACTTCTTCGACCTCACGAGTGGTGCGACGCTGCGGGTGGGCTCGTGATCATTCCCGCCGCGCTCGATCGGCGCGTGCTGGCCGGTGGGCTCGACCACGTCGAGGGGATCTGCTGGGACCCTGAGCGGCGCTGCCTGTGGGCCGGCGGCGAGGCTGGCCAGGTCTATCGCATCGAACTCGACGGTGCCGTCGAGGTCGTGGCCTGCATCGCCGGCGCGGCGCTGCTCGGACTGGCCCTCGACGCCGAGGGGTCGATCTACGCGTGTGACCCCGCCGGGCACCAGGTCTGGCGGGTGCGCGATAACGGATCCGTCGAGGCCTTCGGCGAGAGCATCGACTACCCCAACTACGCGGCCTTCGCGCCCGATGGCGCGCTCTACGTCTCTGACAGTGGCTCGTTCTTGGAAGCGACCGGGCGACTCTGGCGCATCGACGCCGACGGCACCACCGTGGACGTGACCCCACGGCCGATTCGCTACGCGAACGGCCTGTGCGTCGACGGCAACTCCCTGTGGATCGTCGAGTCGGCCGCGCCCGGAGTGAGCCGCATCGACCTGGCAAGTGGCGAGATGGAGTTCGTCGTCGCCATGGAGCGCTGTCAGCCCGACGGCCTTGCCCTCGACGCCGAAGGGGGGTTGATCATCTCGTGCTATCAGCCCAACCAGATCTTCCGCTTCCACGACGGTCGCCTCGAGCTCGTCGTCGAGGACTGGAGTGGCGAGTTCATCCTCTCGCCGACCAACGTCGCCTTCTACGGCGAGAGCCTCGATCGCCTCGCGCTGGCCTCGCTGTGCGGACACGACGTGGTGAGCATCCTGCCCCCCGCGCCGGGGCGTCCGGTACCGATCCCGAGGAGACCTACATGATCACGAGCGTCAATCCGGCCACCGGCGAGGAGCGGATCCTCGACGTCGCGGAGACCACCGCCGAGGAGGTCGCCGCGATCTGCGAGCTGGCCAGACGCGCCACGCGCGAGATCGCGACGCGACCCCTCCTCTGGCGCGCGTCGATGCTGCGCACGATGGCCGACGCGCTCGAAGAGAGCGGCGAGAACATCGTGGCCGCGGCGGACTTCGAGACCGCCCTCGGACGCGCACGTCTCGAGGGCGAACTGCGCCGCACGTCGTTCCAACTGCGCTTCTTCGCCGACGTGGTCGAGGACACGATGTTCCTCGGCGCGTCGATCGATCACGCGACGGACTCGCCGATGGGCCCGCTCGCGGACATGCGGCGCCTGCGCGTGCCCCTGGGAGCGGTCGCGGTCTTTGGCAGCTCCAACTTCCCGCTGGCCTTCTCCGTGCCGGGCGGCGACACCGCGTCGGCACTCGCGGCGGGATGCGCCGTCGTGGTGAAGGCCCACCCGGCCCATCCGCACACGAGCGCCCTGTGCGCGGCGGCCCTGGCCGAGGGCGCCCGGCGCGTCGGCGCCCCCGATGGCACGCTCGAGGTCGTCTACGGCTTCGCGGCCGGCACGGCGCTCGTCAGCGACGAGAACATCGCCGCGGTGGGCTTCACCGGTTCCCTCGCGGCCGGCCAGGCGCTCTGGCGCCTCGCCAACGAACGTCGCGAGCCCATCCCCTTCTACGGCGAGCTCGGCTCGGCCAACCCGCTGGTCGTCACGTCCGCCGCGGCTCGCGCGAGAGCGCGAGAGATCGGCGCGGGTGCGGCGGCGTCGATGACCCTCGGCGTCGGGCAGTTCTGCACCAAGCCCGGACTGCTCTTCGTGCCCGAGGGTGCTGACGGCGACGCACTGGTCGAGTCCCTCGTCGAGAGCCTCACTGTGAGCCCGACGTTCACGATGCTCACGAGCGCCATCGCCGCGCACTTTCGCGAGGGCGTCTCGCGCATCGGCGCGCACCACGACGTCGTCGCCCTCGTCGCACCGGCACCCGACGCCGGCACCACGGTGCGTGCCCAGCTCTACGGCGTCGAGGCACGCGTATTCGCGAGCGACGCCGCGAGGGACCTGCGCGAGGAGTGCTTCGGACCTCTCGCGATCGTCGTGCGCTACGCGGGCCGCGAGGATCTCTTCGACGCGCTGGGCGCGGCGAGCGCGTCGCTGACGATGAGTGTCTTCGCCGAAGCCGATGACCCCGACGCCGCGGACCTCGTCGAGCACGGCGCGACGCGCGCCGGGCGCGTGATCGTCAACGCCTTTCCGACCGGTGTCGGGGTGAGCTGGTCGATGCACCACGGCGGGCCGTGGCCGGCGACGACGGCGCCGCTCGCCACGTCGGTCGGGGCCGCGGGGATCGAGCGTTGGCTGCGTGCGGTAACGTATCAGTCGGTGCCCGGGGCCCTGTTGCCCGCGCCGCTTCGCGAGGAGAACCCGTGGGGCGTGGCGCGTCGCGTCGACGGGGTTCTCACGGCGAAGCCCGCGTAATCGCGTTCTGTGCAAAAAGTGGGTCTAACCAGTTGTTATCTCTCTCCTAGAGGGGGAAATCGGTGGATAAGACGGGAACTTCTGGGCAAAAGTCTGTGATTTGGTGATTTGGGTTTGCGCGCCACCGCGGGCTCTGGCACAGTGATCCTCGTAGTTCACGTAGTACCGGTCGACGATCGGCGGAACCGAAAGGGGAAGCCGACGGAGAGGTAAGGGACCTCGCAAGAGGGACGGAGCCTCCACCGGGCAGCGAAGTTCGGTTCGCTGTTCGCACGACGAATGACGTGAAGTACCCGCCGTCAAACGGTGGCCTGTCCGACACGGGCCAGCGGGCGACGTGCCTTCGGGAACCC
>DATIVP010000179.1:0-3082 GCA_035465755.1 Acidimicrobiales bacterium
AAGCTGGTCGAGCCGCCGGCGTTCTCCAGGGTGTGCCAGCCGAGGAAGGGATCTGGGCGGGCCTGGAGGAAGCGCTGGCCCTCGACGACCCGCTCGCCGGGGTCGCGGCCGTCGACGCCGCGCGCGAGGGCGATCGCCGACGCGCGAGCCTCCTTGACCTGCAGGACAAAGAGGTCGTTCTCGTCGCGCCCCGTGAGCAGCACTACGTAGCACTCGCGACCCACGGAGCCCACGCCCACCACCTGGCGGGCCGCGTCGACCTGCGCGAACTGCCCGAACAGAGCCGCCCGATCCGAGACGAGCGACGCCGGATATCCCGCGAGTACCACGTCGATCGTACGTCGCACGAGAGAGCCGTCATCGCCCAGTTCCCTCTCGGGTATGAGAAGCGGAGGCCGTGATCGCAGCCGCGGCCCGCTCTCGGTGACCTTCACGAGCCGGCGATAGGCGCGCGTGCGAGAGACGGGCTTCAACGAGCGCAGCAGCGTGTCAGCCTGCTCCAGCGCGTTGTCGCGGAAGTAGCCACGCAGGTCGCGATTCAGGGAGGAGACGTCGAAGGTCAGGTACCACGCGTCGAGTCGCGAGAGCGTCGCGAGCCTGGCCATCGAACGCTGGTACTCGAGGGCGACCGCGCGCGTCGCCTCGCGTCGGCGCCTCTTGGACAGGCCGAGCGCGTCGCCGACGATGGCCACCGAGGCGGCGAGGCGCTTCACGTCCCACTCGAAGGGCCCGGGTGCCGTCTCGTCAAAGTCATTCAAGTCAAAGACCAGCCGTCCCTCGGGCGAGGCGAACACCCCGAAGTTCGCTAGGTGCGCGTCGCCGCTCAGCTGCACCTCGAGGGGCGAGGACGCCCCGCGCGCGAGGTCCTCGGCCATGAGCAGCGCCGCGCCGCGAAAGAACGAGTGCGGCGAGGCCAGCATGCGTTGGTAGCGGATCGCGAGCAGGTCGGCTCGCCCGCCGCGCTCGCCCCAGATGAGCCGCGAGACCGGGTCGTACTTGGCGGGACGGGGGGAGAGATCGGCGAGCGCTGAGCGGGGCGTCGTTGCCCGCAACGCGCGACCCTCGGCCCGGCGGGCCTTGACGCTCATGAGAGCGCCGCCATCGGTCGACGCGCGCGCACGCGCGGGCCCACCCGGGTCAGGATCAGAACGACGAGCAGCGCGTCGGTGACCATGATGACCCCGGGAAAGAGTGCGCCGGCGGTCGTGATCTCGTGCAAGGTCGCGAGCGTGAGTCCGGTGTTGAGCGAACCCATCGCGAACGCCCACCACGTCTCGGTCTCCGGGGCGAGCCAGGACTTGCGCACCGTGGGCAGCGCGGCCACCTGGTCGGCGACGACAAAGGAGACCAAGGCCGTCGTGGGTGCGTCCACCAGCGCCCAGAAGATGATGCCGGCGAGCGAGATCACGCCGCAGACGACGTCGAAGGTGGTCAGACGCCACACGCCGTGATGGTGGCGGAACGAGGCGACGACCACGAGGACCGGTCCCAGTCCAAGCATCAGGGTCATGCCCGCCGCCAGGCCGACGTGCTGCTTGATCTCGATCGCGAAGGCGAGCACCCCCTCGAGCGCCCAGAGTCCCCAGGTCACCCGGTTGGGCGTGGTCGTCCCGCGCAGGGTGTCGCGAATGTAGCCCGCCACGCCCAGCAGCGACAGGAACATCGCGAGGTAGACGAAGCGCGAATCGATCACGACATCCAGTCTGCCCCCGCCGCGCTCCATCTGGTGCGAAGGGGGCACTTGGTAACCTCGGCGTTCGTGGACGCCCGAGAATTCCTCGCGATGGAGAGAGACGACGAGTCCACGTGGCGCTTTCGTGTCACCGAGCGCCTGATCACCCCGGGCCAGTTCCTCTTCGGCGGCTGTGGACTCGCCGCGGGTCTCGTCGCCCTCGAGGAGGCCTCCGAGAGAGCGACTGTCTGGGGCAGCGCCCAATACCTCTCACACGCCCCGCTCGGCAGTGAAGTGACCGTGACGAGCGAGCTCGTCGTCGTCGGCCGCAGCGTTACCCAAGCCCGTGCTGTGGCGCGCAGCGAGGGTCGCGAGATCCTCACGGTCAACGCCGCCCTCGGGAGCGGGAGCCTCAGCAGCGACCGACCCTGGGTGGAGATGCCGGTGGTCCCGGCGCCTGAAGACTGCCCGCCACGCCAGTTGCCCCGCGGCATGGGCGAGTCGATCTTCGAACACGTCGACGCCCGCGTGGCACTGGGTGCGCCCTTCGAGAAGCTCGACGGCACCCCTGGCTCGGCCCACTCGGGCATCTGGGCGCGCGTCCCCGGCCACTTTGAGCCCTCAGCCGCCACGCTCGCGATCTTCGGCGACTACGTCTCGGGCGGGGCCAGCCAGCCGATGGGACGGCGCACCATGGGCCGCAGCCTCGACAACACGCTGCGCATCGCGACGCTGGAGCCCACCGAGTGGGTTCTCTGTGACATCCACATGCACGCCCTGGCCAACGGGTTCGGCCAGGGGACGGCGTTCCTCTGGAGCGAACGCGGGACCCTGCTCGCCACGGCGAGCCAATCCATCGCCGCCCGGTTCTGGGATCCGGCCCCCGAAGACCCTTCGTCGGGACGGTAGACTGGTTCGTCCGGGGCTATAGCTCAGTCGGTTAGAGCGCGTCACTGATAATGACGAGGTCGTAAGTTCGATTCTTACTAGCCCCACCAAGGGGGATTACGGAAAAGATCCCCCAACCGTTACGGAAAACGTTACGGAAAACGAATCTCCTGGTCAAACTCCTTAACCAGGATCGCCAAGAACGCTCTACCGTGTGGAAGCCCGCGGTCCCGGCCAGCGGCCACGTTCCGATGGCGAGCACCGCGGGGGCGTCTCCTTCGACGGAATGTCGCGGGTGGCTGCCGCGCCTCGCTGGTATCCGAAACCCGGGGAACGCCCCACGCTGGACACGACCCGGTCCGCGTAAGACCGAGGGCCGCGATTCCAAGCCCCGCAGGCCCAGATCCCCCTCAGACTCCTGCTGACCTCTGACAAGGGGCTTTGGGGTTCCTCAGCGACTTCCCGGTGCCCTCTGCCTATCCCTCGCGGGATTCGCTGTCACGGGAGGCAAAGCCGAGGCCG
>DATIVP010000180.1:0-2157 GCA_035465755.1 Acidimicrobiales bacterium
GCCGCGAGCACTCCCGTGAGGGCCGCGACCCCGACGTGCTCGTCATGACCGCCACGCCGATCCCGCGCACGGCTGCGATGGTGGTCTTTGGCGACCTGGATCGTTCGGTGCTCGACGAGATGCCGGCCGGCCGCGAACCGATCGCCACGAGCTGGCTCGACGACGAGGACGAGTGCTGGCGCGTGGTGCGTGAGGAGGTCGCCGCCGGACATCAGGCCTACGTGGTCTGTCCCCTCGTGGAGGGTTCGGACGCCGTCGAGGCCGCGAGCGCGGTCGCCGAGTTCGAGCGACTGGCGGCGGGTCCCCTCGCGGGCCTGCGACTGGGTCTCCTTCATGGCCAGATGCCCGGGGTCGACAAGGACGAAGCCACTCGCCGATTTCGCGAAGGTGCCGTCGATGTACTGGTGGCGACGGTGGTCATCGAGGTCGGTGTCGACGTGGCCAACGCGACGGTCATGGTGATCGAGGACGCCTGGCGCTTCGGACTGGCCCAACTGCACCAGTTGCGCGGTCGCGTGGGGCGTGGGGCGGCGAGAGGGCGCTGCGTGCTCCTCGGTGCGGCGCCGAGCGAGGACGCCCGCGCACGCCTCGAGGCCCTGGTCGCGACGACCGACGGGTTCGAGATCGCTGAGATCGACCTCGATCAGCGCGGCGAGGGCACGCTCTACGGGGCGCGCCAGCGTGGGCGAAGCGACCTGCGCCTGGCTCGCCTGCGCGAGGACGAAGACCTCCTGGTCGCCGCGCGCGACGTCGCCACTGGCCTGGTCGAGCGCCTCGAGGCCGTGCCCGAACTCGTCGAGGAGCTGCGATTCTTCGTCGGCGACGACGAGGCCGACTTCTTGTTCAAGTCCTAGTCGCATCACGTAGCCTGAAGCGGTGAGAATCATCGGCGGCGCTGCGCGCGGACGCGCCCTCAGGGCCAAGTTGCCCCCGGGTGTGCGCCCGACGACCGACTTCGCCCGCGAGGCGATCTTCTCCATGATTGAGGCCCGTGGGGGACTGGTGGACCTGGTGGTCGCCGACCTGTACTGCGGATCGGGGGCCATGGGGCTCGAGGCCCTCTCGCGCGGAGCCAGGCGCGCGTACTTCGTGGACTCGGACCCGGCGTGCCTGGCCGCCGCGCGGGCGAACTACGAGTCCCTGCACCTCGAGGGCGAAGCGGTCTTCGTGCGCGCCACCCTTCCGGCCTGGCGGGCGCCGGCCGAGGTCGACCTGGTCTTTGCCGATCCGCCCTACGGACCGCTCGACGCGACGAGCCTGCTCGAGCACGTGCCGGCCTCTCGTGCGGTCATCGAGAACGACCGCTACGTCGAAGCGGCTGGCTGGACGGTCACCAAAACGAAGCGTTACGGCACTACGCTCGTAACGATGCTGGAATCGGCCCCCGAGGACGCCGCGTGACCGTTGGCTTGATTCCGGGGTCCTTCGACCCCTTTCACAACGGCCACCTCGAGGTGGTCGAGCGCGCCGCGCACATCTTCGATGAGATCGTGGTCGCCGCCATTCGCAACCCCCAGAAGTCCGAGGCCCTCTTTGACCTGGAGGAACGCCGCGAGATGATCGCCGAGTCGTGTGCGCACATCCCGCGCGTGCGCATCGTCTCGATCGCCACCCTGCTCGTCAACGTGGCCCGTGACGTCGAGGCCACCGCCATCGTCAAGGGCCTGCGCGCCGTTTCGGACTTCGAAAGCGAGCTGCAGATGGCCCAGATGAACCGCTCCTTGTCCGGGGTCGAGACCCTCTTCATCCCGACGAGTTCGGATCACTCCTTCATTGCCTCGCGCCTGCTGCGCGAGGTCGCGCGCTACGGCGGTGACGTGCGGGCCTTCGTGCCCGCGGCCGTCGCCAAGCGCCTCGAGCACAAGTTCCCGGAGGGCCACGCGTGACAACGTTCGACGGGTACGACGACTTCGAGGAGTTTCCGACCGAGACGGCACATCACGCGCGTCGCGATATCGAAGAGGACCTGCGCCAGCTCATCGAGCTGGTGGCTGGCGCCAAGCAGATGCCCCTGTCCAACTCGGCCCTGGTGCCGCGCGAGGACGTTCTGGCCCTGCTCGAACAGGCCCTGCGCAACCTGCCCGACGAGATCCGCGAGGCCCGCTGGGCCCTGCGTGATCGCGAGGAGCTGATGGCGGCCGAGATGCACAAGGCCCA
>DATIVP010000181.1:0-5253 GCA_035465755.1 Acidimicrobiales bacterium
GCTCGCCGCGCTCGGTACCGACACCGTCGCCGTATTGAGGATCCTGCGCGGGATTGGGGGCGAGGAGGTCTTTCTCGCCAACTACCGGGCCCAGAGCGACCTCGTTCGCCGCGCGGGCGTGCGCGCGGCCGCTCCCCAGGCCGCCCTCGAGTCGGGGCAGCTGCTCCTGCCGGCGATTCTGACGAGCGTCGTCACCTTCATCGGCGCCCACGAGGTGGCCCGCGGGTCACTTCAGCCCGGCCAACTGGTGGCCTTCTTCGGCTACGCGACCTTTCTCACGACGCCGCTGCGCGAGGTCATCCAATACACGATCATGGCCACGCGGGCCTACGTGGGTGCCGGCAAGGTCGTGCGGCTGCTGCGAATCGAGGCGACGGTGCGCGACCCCGCCCACGCCCACCCCTGGCCCGGTCGCGTCGAATACGTCGCCGACGAGCGCAGCGGCATCCACCTCGAGCGCGGACGGGTCTGCGCCGTCGTCACCGAGACGCCCGCGGAGTCAGCCCTCCTGGCCGACCGGCTGGGGCGCTTCATCGCCGACGTCGAGGGCGTGAGCGTCAACGGACTCGCCCTCGGGGACTTCTCAGTCGCCGACACCCGGCGCCACATCATCGTCAACGACATCGAACCGCGCCTCTTCTCGGGCGAGCTGCGCTACGAGCTCGTTCCCCACGGCACGTCGAGAGACGAACGGATCCTGGCGGCTCTCAACGCGGTGAGCGCCCTCGACGTGCTCGAGGCCCTCGACGACGGCCTCGCCACACGTGTCGACGAGCGCGGACGGAGCTTCTCGGGCGGCCAGCGTCAGCGCCTCGCGCTGGCTCGAGCGTTCCTCACCGACGCCGACGTGCTGATCCTCGTCGAGCCCACGTCGGCGGTCGACACCCACACCGAAGGTCGCATCGCCGCGCGACTCGGGGAGATGCGCCGCGAGCACATCACGCTCGTCGCCTCGACGAGCCCCTTGATGCTCGAGCGCATGGACGTCGTCTTCCTCGTCGCCGACGGCGAGGTCGTCGCCGAAGGGACCCACGAGGATCTCGTCGCCTCGTCGGCGCTCTACCGCCAGATCGTCCTGAGGGAGGACTCATGAGCCAGCTGCCCGTCGCCGACGCGGGCGCGGTGCGCGCCCACGCGCTGATCCTGGCGCGCCAACACCGCCGCGAGGGCCTGCGCATGCTGTCGCTCTACGCGTTGGCGGCCGCGGTGGCGCTGGTGCCGGCGTGGCTCATCGGCCAGATCACCAACCTGGCCGCCCATCACCAGCTGACGAGCGCGTTGATCACCCGTGAGGTGGGAGGACTGCTCGCGGCCTCGCTCGCCTACGCGGGGCTCTCCTTCCTCGCGCGCCGGCGCAGCTACATCCTGGGCGAGAAGATCTTCGCCCAGCTGCGCGAGGAGTTCCTCGCCAGCGTTCTGGCTCTCCCCCTGGTCGAGGTCGAGCGCACCAGCACCGGCGACCTGCTCAGTCGCACGACCAACGACATCGACGCCCTGTCGCGCACGGTTCGCTTCGCCGTGCCCGAGTGGCTGGTCGCGATCGTCCAGGCCCTGATCACGGTCGTCGCGATGCTGCTCGTCAGCCCCCTCGCGAGTCTCGCCAGTCTCGTCTCGGTGCCCCTGCTCTACTTCTCGACGCGCCGCTACCTGCGCTTCGCCCGGCCCGGCTACGTGCGCGAGCGCATCAGCTACGCCACCCTCTCGGGCACGGTGGCCGAGACCTCCGAGGGAGCGCGCACCGTCGACGCCCACCGCCTGGGGCGGCGCCAGCGCGAGCGCATCGACGCCAACGTGCGAGAGAACTTCTACGCCGAGATGTACACCCTGCTCATGCGGCTGGTCTGGTTCCCCACCGTCGAGACCGCGTTCTCTCTCGCCGTGGCGACCACGCTGGCCTGGAGCGGCTGGCTCGCCCTCCACCACTCGATCACCGTGGGCGCCGCGACCACGGTGACCCTTTACGTGGTGCAGATCAACGACCCCCTGGACCGGATCATCTCCTGGCTCGACGAGCTCCAGATCGGACAGACCTCGATGGCGCGGCTCTTTGGCGTGGCCACCGTGCGCGACGACCGACCCACCGACGGGCCCGAGCCCCGCGAGGAGACCATCACCGTCGAACACGTCTCCTACGCCTATCGCGAGGGTCGCGACGTGCTTCGCGACGTCTCGCTCTCGGTGCGCGCGGGCGAGCGCCTCGCCATCGTGGGCCCCTCGGGCGCCGGCAAGTCGACGCTGGGACGCCTGATCGCCGGCATCGACGCGCCGCGACTCGGGTCGGTGCGCGTGGGCGAGGTCGAACTGGCCTCGATGCCGCTCTCCGCGCTTCGCCGCCACGTCGCCCTGGTGACCCAGGAGCATCACATCTTCATCGGAACGGTCCGCGACAATCTCGCCCTGGCCGAGCCGTCGGCCACCGACGAGGAGCTCTTGCGCGCGCTCGACGCCGTCGACGCGCTCGAGTGGGTCCAGGCCCTGCCCGCGCGCCTCGACACCGAACTGGGCACCACCGGACATGCCCTCACCGCCGCCCAGGCCCAACAGCTGGCCCTGGCGCGCCTCGTGCTCGCGGACCCGCACACGCTGGTCCTCGACGAGGCGACGGCACTGCTCGACCCTCGCGCGGCCCGTCACCTCGAGCGGTCCCTCGCGGCGGTGCTCGCCGGACGCACCGTGATCGCCATCGCCCACCGTCTGCACACGGCCCACGACGCCGATCGGGTGTGCGTCGTCGTCGACGGGCGCATCGCCGAGCTCGGAACCCACGACGAGCTCGTCGCACTCGGCGGCGAGTACGCGTCGCTCTGGCGCAGCTGGCGTAACGAGGGTGCGCGAGACTCGTAGGCTTCGAGAGTGGTGAGACCCCTGCGCGGTGACGAGATCCTGGCCTGCCCGCACCGTGTCGCACTCTCGCGGGGCGAGCCCTTCGACTTCGCCGCGGCCCCGCCGAGCGCCGAGATCCAACGCCGTCGGCGCGACGCCGAAGCCGTGCGCGACAGCGTGATCGCCGAGATGCTCGAGGTCCACGTCGACGCGGCGCGTCCGGCGGGGGTGGATGAGACGCTCAAACACCTCGACGAGGGCACCGGCCTGATCGTCTCGCCCCACCTGCCCGAGGACGTCGACGGTCGACGGCGCGCTCGCGTCCAGGCCCTCGTGCGTGTCGGCCGCGTGGGAACCCGCTACACGTACGCGCCGCTGCTGATCAAGAACATCGAGGTCGTCGAGACCGCCCTCACCCGGCGGATCCTCGAGGGGACTCTCGATCGACTCACCCCGGCCGAGGCGCAGTTCACCAACGGCGTGGGCGTGCGCTCCTCACCGTCGGTCACGCGCACCGGCATCACCCTCGCCCACGCGACACGGGTCCTCGGCGCCCTCGGCTACGCGAGTGCGGCGGCCCACGCGGGCGTCGTCGACCGCCGACGTCGCGTCTTCTGGTTCGACCTCGCCGGCCGTGACTACCCGCGCTTCAGCCTCGCCGCCTACGACGAGCACTACGCGCGCCGGCTCGCCGTCATCGAGGACCACGCCCGCTGGCTGGAAGAGGGTGGTCCCTTTCCCACCAGCGCGTACTGGCACCGTGACTGCCTCGACTGCCCCTACGCCAGCCACTGCCAGAGCGAGCTCGAGGCGACCGACGACGTCTCCCTGACGCGATTCACGACGGCCTCCCAGCAGCTCTTGCTGCGCGAGCACGGGGTCACGACCCGCGCGCGACTCGCAACCCTCGATCCGCGACGGGCCCGTTCCGCGCGTCGACGGGTCGCTGACGGCTCGCTCGAGGGCGTGTTGGGCGCCGCAATCGACAAGCTCGACGATCTCATCTATCGTGCGCGGGCCCACGTCAGTGGCGGACCCTTGCGCATCGCCGACGTCGAGGAGATGGGCTGTCCGAGCGCCGACGTCGAGGTCGACATCGACATGGAGAGCTACGGCGACGCCACGTACCTGTGGGGTGCGGTCGTGCACGTGGCCGACTCCGTCGGCGAGCGGGCCGGCGCGCTGACCCCGGGATACCGGTACTTCGTGAACTGGGACGAACTCGACGCCGACGCCGAGGCCGCCCTCTTCGCGCGGTTCTGGGCGTGGTTCGACGCCCTGCGCACGACGTGTCGCGAGGCGGGACTCAGCCTCGCCGCCTACTGCTTCTGGGCCCAGGCCGAAGACGGCGCCATGAACCGCGCCGTCGCGGCGCCCCTGGCCAGTGGGCCGACGATCGAGGACCTGCGCGAGTTCCGCGAGGCGCAGCCACGCCAGTGGGTCGACCTGCACGCCCTGGCCAAAGCCCAGATTCAAACCGAGGGACCACTGGGTCTCAAGCTGCTCGCCACGGGGGCGGGTTTCAACTGGCGCGATCCCACCCCCAGCGGCGAGGCCTCGATGGCCTGGTACGAGGTGGCGCGCGGCTCGGGACCGGTCGCCGACGCCTCGCGCCAGCGCATCCTCGACTACAACGAGGACGACTGTCGTGCCACCAAGGCGCTGCGCGACTGGCTGAACGGGCCCGCTCGCCTGCTCGCGCATCGCGACGAGGTCTAGGGACCGGGGCGGTCGTTAGCATTTGACGGTGACGACCCCCGAGACCGCGCGTCCCAATGCCGATCGGTTGTTCGCGCGCCTCCTGGGAGCGTCACTCGCACTCTGGGGACTCGTCCTGGCGCTCTTCAGCGCGCGGGCGGTCGTCTGGCTCGCCGACGGCCGCGCGGTGTCGGGCCTCGTTCTCTTGGGCGCCGTCGTGCTCGGTCGGCTCCTCGGCGGGGTAGTCGGCGACGAATGGACGACGTACGCGGCCGCTCGGATGCGGCGTCGCTATCGGCGCGTCATCACGACTCAGATGTTGCGGCCGCGCCGTGAGGGCGAACGCAGTCGCAGCGACCTCGCACGCGCGATCGACGACGTGTCCGCCCTGCCCTCGCTCGCCGTGCTGAGTTCGAGCGCGCGCGTCGCGTCGCTGGGGCTCCTCGTGCTCTTGTGGGCGGCCGGCCTCCTGCCCCTGGCGATCGTGCTGGCCCTGCTGGCGCTGGCCGTTCCCCTCTACGTGCGAGCGGGGCGGCGCGCGAACGCCATGGACGCCGACTTTCGCGCGCGTCGGGCGGTCCTCGAGTCCCGACAGCTCGAGCTGATCGGGCACTGCCCCGACCTGCGCGCCCTCGGCGCGGTTGGCTACGGTGCCGACGAGATCGCGGCGATCAGCGACTCCGAGCACACCATCGTCGAACGAGCCGTGCGCGTGTCGCTGTCCTCGTCGCT
>DATIVP010000182.1:0-6601 GCA_035465755.1 Acidimicrobiales bacterium
GACGGCCGGGGCGCGGGACTCCATCAGACTCTCAAGGCTACTGTGCGCGACCGCGATACCCGGGTCCCCGCACGCGCCTCACGCCAGGGTTCCCGATTGCCGACGTGCTTCAACATCCCTGATCACGTCGTCCAACGACTGACTGAGGGTGATCTCGGGTTCCCAGCCCGACACCTCGTGGAGCTTCGCGAAGTTGCCGCGAAGGACCGGCACCTCGACCGGGCGCAGCAGCGTCGGATCGACCTCGAAGGCGACGTCGAGGTCGAGTCGTGCCGCGAGCAGGGCGGCCAGCGCGCCCAGCTCGATGTCGTGCCCGCTGGACACGTGGTACGTCTCGCCGGAGCGACCGAATTCGCTCAGCAGGCGATAGGCCCGCACGACGTCGCGCACGTCGGTGTAGTCGCGCCGCGCCCGCAGCTCCCCCACCGCGATCGCCGGGAGTCGCCGATCGCGCGCCTCGAGCAGTCGCGCGGTGAGAGCCGGCACCGCGAAGCGCGTCGACTGGCCCGGTCCCAGATGCGGGAAGGGCCGCGCGATGAGAACGCGTAGCCCATCGCGCGCGGCGCGACGGGCGAAGCCCTCCGCTTCGAGCTTTGACTGGGCGTAGGGACTGGCCGGCGACGGCGCGTGCGTCTCGACGAGCGGGAGATCCCTCTCGTCCACGACTCCATAGACGTCGGCCGAACTGACGAGAACGACCGCGCACGAGGCGACCTCGTGCGCCGCGGCGAGGACGTGATGGGTGCCGAGAACGTTGACGCGTGTGTAGGCAGCGGGATCGCTCCACGAGTCCGCCACGCTCGAGAGCGCGGCCAGGTGGTAGATGACCTCGGGTGAGGCCGCGCGCACCACCTCGCGCACCCGATCGGCGTCGGTCACGTCGCAGTCGACGTCCACCGCGGTCACGTCGTCGCCCTGGGCGCGGCAGTGCTCGACCAGGTGACGCCCGACAAAGCCTCCCGCGCCCGTGACGAGGGCCCGCATCAGATCCCCGCCGCCAGGTCGTAGGCCTCGAGGTGGCGAGCGACGCTCGCCTCCCACGTGTAACGCTCGGCGTGTCGTCGTGCGCTTCTCGCGCGCAAGGCCCGCGTGGCCTCGTCAAGCTCGTCCGCCTCTACCAGGGCGGCGCCGAGCGCGGCGACGTCACCGGCGTCTGCGAGCAGCGCGTGGCCGCCCGCGATCTCCTCCATGACCGTGCCGGCGCTCGTCACGACGATCGCGCCACAGGCGAGCGCCTCGAGGACGGGCAGTCCGAATCCCTCGGCCCACGAGGGATAGGCCACGCAGCGGGCGCGTCGCATCAGAGCCGGCAGCACCGCCTGGTCGACGAAGCCCAGGCGGCGAATGCGCTGGTGCGTTCCGGCGCGGCTGACGATCTCGGGCGTCTCGCCCCAGCCCGCCTTGCCGGCGATCCACAGCTCGAGCCCGGGCCGGTCGCGAGCCACCTCGTCGAACGCCGCGATGAGGACGTCGAGTCCCTTGCGCGGCTCGAGGGTGCCGACGAAGAGGACGTAGGCGGCGTCGGGCGGAAGACCCGCCCGCTCGAAGACGGACGCGTCCTCCTCACCCGCCAGTGAGAACGCCTCGAGATCGACGCCGTGGGGCGCGGTCACCACCGGCGCGTGGCCGGGCACGATCTCCTCGATCAGGCGCGCGGTGGCCGCACTCACCGCGATCAGGGCTCCGGCGTGACGCGCGGAGTAGCGGATCGCGCGCTGAAAGTAGGCGACCTTGGCTCGCTCGTGCCACTGCGGGTGGGTGAAGAAGGTGAGGTCGTGAATCGTCACGACCGACGGCGTCGCACCCCGGTGGGGCATCGTGTAGTGCGGACCGTGCCACACGTCGGCCGCCCGAGCCGCGTCGCTGGTGCCCAGGCGCCACGCTTCGTACCACAGTCGCGCGGCCCGGCCCGTGGGCACGAGCCCCACCACGGGCGCACTCGACCAGGCGCGCCAGCGTTCCTCGTCGCCACGGCGCGACACCAGCGTGACCTCGCGTCCCGTCGAGGGCAAGCGCTTGGCGATCTCCACGACGTAGCGTCCGGCGCCCGTGAGCTGCGTGGGCACCGCCGACACGTCGAGCGCGACTCTCACTGCCAACCCGCCACGTGATCTCGCGCCGAGTTCGCCCACGTCAGATCGGCCACCGCGGCGTGACGACGCTGCCGTCCCGCGGGGTCGTCGTCGTCGAGGGCGCGCACGAGGCCGTCGGCGATCGACTCGACGTCGACGGCATCCACGCGCACCACGTCGTCGATCCCGGCCACGCTCGGACAGTCGGCGCTGACCACGACGCGCGTGCCGGCGAACAGGGCCTCGACCGGCGGAAGGCCCCACCCTTCGGCCAGGGCCACGTAGGCCATCACCGTCGCGTCGCGCAGCAGACCCTTGACCAGTGAACGCGGCTGGGGACCGAGGACGACCGCGTCCGCGGTGTCCACGGCTCCCCAACCCGGAGGTCCCACCAGCACCAAGGGGCCGAGTTCGTCGCGCTGGCGTCGCGCGAGGGCGTGGGCGGCGACCAGGCGAGAGATGTTCTTACGTGGCTCACGCGTGCCGACGTAGAGCGTGAAGGGACCCACCACGCCCGCCTTCGCCAGCGCCGAGGCCACGGCCGCGGTGTCGGCCGGCGGCGTCGCATCGTCGACTCCGAGGCGCACGCGAAACAGCCGCGACTCGTCGAAGCCCTCGGCGACGAGCCGCTCGCCCAGTCCAGGTGAGGAGACCATGACGCGAATCGTCTCGCGCGCGCGCACCAGACGCAAACGTCCCTCGTGGAATCGCACGCCGCGCGCCGTGGTCGCCTCAGGACGGTCTCGCCAAAGCAGGTCGTGGACCGCCACCGAATGGACCGCGCCGCGCCGGCCCCCGGCAAAGGGGCCCGCCAGGGACGTCGCGTGCACGACGTCGGCGTCGCCGGGCACGCCGATCGGGACGACGCGCCACAGGCGCGTCAGGGTCGCCACGCCCAGCGGTACCGTCGAGGTGGCGACGAGGGGCGTGTCGTCGAGGCGCCCGCGCGGGGCCACGCCGCTCACTTCCCACCCGCCGTCGACGGCGGCCAGGCCCTGGAGAAGTCCGCGGACGTAGCTGGCGATGCCGCCGGGCTGGGGCCGATAGAGCTGATCCATCGAGACTGCGAGCCTCGTCACGTCGACCAGCCTTGCACGACCTCGCGGTAGAGGTCGAGGTAGGCCCTGGCCGCGGTCGACGGTGCGAAGTCGACGGCGCGATCGCGGCCGGCCGCGATCAAGACCGCGCGGTGGGTCTCGCGCGTCAGGATCTCCTCGAGGGCACCCACCACGTCCTCGTTGCGCTCGACCAGCACGGCCGCTCCACCGAGGAGTTCCCGATTGATGGCCGTCGAGCGCGCGACGGTCGGCACGCCGGCCGCGAGCGCCGCGATGGCGAAGGACGGGAATCGAGCGCCGTCGGACAGGTGAAGGACCGCGCGCGCGCCCGCAAGGGCCGATCGCGCGTCCCGGCGCGCTCGTACGTGCATCGACGAGGCCCTCGCGCGCACCTGCGCGCCCGCCTCGTCACTGGCCACGACGACGACGCGGGCTCCCACCCGCTGGGCGAGCTCGACCATCGAATCGGCCACGGCGAGCAGACGCTCGACCGCTCCCGTCACGTTGACCACCAGATCCTGGCCGTTGAAGGTCGGCGCCACCGTGGGCACGGCCGGTGGCACCACGACGACCTGGTGACGCTCGACGTGCAGCACGTCGAGCACCTCGTGGCTCGCGGCACGACTCGACGCGACGAGGGTGGCTCCGTGAGAGAGGGCGCGGCTCAGTTGCGCGACGCGCTGGTGGGTCCGGGACTCCTCGCGCAGCGGGCGAAGGTCGTCAACCGAGATCACGAGTGGCACGCGACGCGTCGGCGGAGTCGCCACACCAGCCACGTGAACGAGGTCCACCGGTGGCAACAGCGCGTCGATCGCGCGCCCACGGCCCTGTCGCCAGGCGCGCTGGAACAACCAGCGCCCGGCGACGTGCGCCTCGCCGTCAACCGGTGGGCGGGTGCTGCGAAAACGCACCAGCTCGCACCCGCCGGTCGCGGCCAGGGCGTCGGCGAGGTCGTCCATTGAGTTGCCCAGTGACTCGAGTGACCCGTCGAGATCGAGGGCCACGCGAAGGACCAGATCGCTCACGCGAGCGCCCGGACTCGCATCTGGCTCGTCCACGTCGGCCACAGGGAGACGGCCCACGGCCCGAACGGCTCCGTGCTCGTGGCCACCACGCCCACGCCCTCGCGAGCATTCAGCAGCATCAACGCGCCGCTCTGACCGAAGTGCCCGAAGCTGTCCGCGGGCCAGTCGCCCATCCAGTGACGCTTTTCACCACGCACCTCGGGACCCAGCCCCCACGGGCACGGACTGAAGCGACCGAATCCCGGCACCACGCCGGCCAGACCTGGTGCGTAGGGGGTGATCATCAGATCGCGCGTCTCGCGCGAGATCCCGTCGGGGCGCAACCAGGCGAGGCCCAGCGTGAGAAGATCGCGCGTCGATCCCACGACCCCCGCGGCGGGGCGGCCCTCGAGCCGCGTGTCACTCATGCCCAGAGGGGCGAAGACCCGTGACTCGAGCCACGTCGCCGGCTCGTTGTCGCCCACGACCAGCGACACCGCGAGTTCGATGCCGTAGTTCGAGTAGACCCGCTTGGCCCCCACCGGCGCTCGCGGATCACCCTCTTCCGAGCCCGCGCCGCTCGAATGGCTCAGGAGATCGGCGATCGTCTCGCCCCGCGGGCCGATCACCTCGTTGTAGCGGTGCAGACCCCAGTCGAACTCGACGCCAAAGGCCATCGCCACGGCCATCTTGGACACCGAGGCCCACGCACGGCGCTCATCGAGGTCTCCGTCGTCAGCGACGCGCTCGTCGGCGCCGTCACGCACGCGAAACACCACCGCCGCCGCCCGACCCGGCCACTCTCGAGTCAGTGCCTCGCTCACGCTCTCCGATGCTAGTAAAGCGCCCCTAGAGTCTCGGGGGTGATCAGCGTACTCAGCGGTGGTGTGGGCGCGGCGCGACTCCTTGCGACGCTGCGCGCGAACCTGCCCGACCTCGAGCTCGACGCCGTGGTCAACGTCGGTGACGATCTCGTGCTCCACGGGCTGAGCATCTGTCCCGACCTCGACACGATCACCTATACCCTGGCCGGGCTCAACAACGAGGTCACCGGCTGGGGACTCACCGGTGAGACCTGGCGCGTGATGGACGAGCTCGCGTCCCTCGGGGGCGCCGCCTGGTTCCGACTCGGCGATCGCGATCTGGCGACCCACCTCTATCGGACCCAGCGCCTCAACGAGGGGGCCACCAAGAGCCAGGTGACCCGCGAACTCGCCGAGCGCCACGGACTGAGAGTGCGACTCCTGCCGGTGAGCGACGATCCCCTCGCGACCGTCCTCGACACCGAGGTCGGCGAGCTGAGCTTCCAGGAGTACTTCGTCGCGCACCGCCACGCCGTCGCGGTGCGCGCCATCCGCTTCGAGGGCGCCGCGAGCGCCGCCGCGGCACCCGGGGTGCTCTCGAGCCTCGAGGCGGCGACGCGCATCGTGATCGCGCCCTCGAACCCCCTGCTCTCCATCGGTCCGATCCTCGCGGTCGCGTCGGTGCGCGAGCTTCTCGTCGCGAGACGCGACGCCGTCGTCGCGGTGTCGCCCATCGTGGGCGGTACCGCCCTCAAGGGACCCGCCGACCGTCTGCTCGCCGAGATGGGTTATCCCGCGACCTGCGTGGGCGTCGCCCAGTACTACCGGGGACTCGTGGGCACTCTCGTCATCGACGAGGTCGACGCCGCGAACGCCGACGCGGTGCGCGACCTCGGCATGGACTGCGTCGTGACCACGACGATCATGGCCGACCCCGCGAACGGGGCTCGCCTCGCGCGAGCGATCGCCTCATGAGCCTCTTCGTCACGCCGCTCGCGCTCTCGGCGGCGGTCGCCGCCGGCGACGACCTGGTCGCGCACCTCGTCAACGCCCTCGGCGCCGCGGGCGTGTCCCTGGCCAACGGCGACCTCGTGGTGGTGACGAGCAAGGTCGTGGCCAAGTCCGAGGGCCGCGTCGTCGCGTTCTCGGGCACCGAGGCCGACAAGATCCGCCTGGTCGAGAGCGAGTCGCGACGCGTCCTGCGCCGACGGGGCTCGCTACTCATCACGGAGACCCCCCACGGCTTCGTCAACGCCAACGCCGGCGTGGATCTCTCCAACGCCGAGGAGGGGACGGCGGTGCTCTTGCCACTCGACCCAGATCGCTCCGCGCGTCGTCTGCGCGGCGAGATCGGCCGGCGGGTGGGCGCCGACGTGGGCGTCGTCATCACCGACACCTTCGGGCGGGCCTGGCGCCAGGGCGTGTGCGACGTGGCCATCGGTTCGGCTGGCGTGCGGGCCCTGCTCGACCTTCGCGGCACGTTCGACGCCAACGGACGCGTCCTCGAAGCCACCGAGGTGGCCATCGCCGACGAGGTCGCGGCCGCCGCGAACCTGGTGATGGGAAAGGCCGCCTCGACGCCCTTCGCGCTGCTGCGCGGGCTCGACGCGTCGTTCTTCGGCGAGGGTTCAGTGGGCCAGGACCTGGTGCGCCGCCCCCACGAC
>DATIVP010000183.1:0-1851 GCA_035465755.1 Acidimicrobiales bacterium
GCTCTGGCCGACTACGAGCTCCTGCTACCCCTGCAGGGAACCGCCCTGCGCCACGAGCTCGAAGTGGCGAGCCGCATCCAGGGCGTGCAGTTGCGACCTCTCATCGAGCTCGACGGACTGCGCACCATCGCCTCACTCACCTTCGACGGCCACGGTCCGTCGATCCTGCCCGCGACCGCTCTCTCGGCGCACCTGGCCGACAAGTTCGTCGCGGTGCACGTCGAGGGCCTCGCCAAGCGACGCGTCAGCCTCGTGTCGCGGCGCTTCGGGTTTCCCTCGGCGCCGGTGCGCGCGATCAACGCGCTGCTTCGCGAGACGATCTCCGACGCGCGCGTCGTACCCGAGGGCATCTACATCCCCACTCGCTCCACGCCCCTGTAGGTCTCTGGCAGGATTGCTCGATGGGCATGAACCGCCGCGAGATCGCACAGCACATCGTGGCGCTCGATGGCGCCTTCGCCCCCGTGGTTGCCGCGATCGGCCCGCCGCCGGCCCGTCAGCGCGTTCGCGTCGAAGAACGCTTCTCGCACCTGGTGCGCTCGATCACCCACCAACTCCTCGCCACCAAGGCCGCCATGACGATCCACGGCCGCGTCCTCGACCTCGTCGGCGGCGACGTGACTACCGCCAACGTGCTCGCGCTCTCGGTGGCGGACCTGCGTGGGGTCGGGCTGTCGCGCACGAAGGCCGAAGCCATGATTCAACTCGCCGACTACGTCGACGCCGGGCGCGTACGGATCTCGCGTCACGGCTACATGGAAGATCCCGACGTCGTCGTCGACGTGACCCAGGTACGCGGCATCGGTCCGTGGACCGCACAGATGTATCTCATGTTCACGCTGGCTCGACACGACGTCTGGCCGACGGGTGACTTCGGCGTGCGACACGGCTGGTCGGTGATCCACGGCCTCGACGAGAACATCGCCGAGGCCGAGCTCGCTCGCCTCGGCGAGCCGTTCGTGGGCGTGCGATCAGCGGTCGCCGACTACTGCTGGGCCGCCGTTGACGACGTGAGTTGGCTGTAGCCTCGAGCCATGCTCACTCTCGCTGACTTCGAACGTGACGCCCTGGCGACCCTGCTCGCCTACGGAGAGATCCCGTGCCTGTCGCCGATGTACGACGCCGCGTGGCGCGAGAACGGCCACCTCGAGGCGGCGATCGAGCTCCTCGCCGAGTGGTCGCGACAGCGCAGGCTCGCCAACTTCGACGTCGCGGTGCACCGCCTGGCCGGTCGCACCCCCCTGCTCGCGGTCACCGTCGAGGCGACCGGTGCGGGCACCGGCACCGCCGTTCTCTACGGGCACCTCGACAAGCAGCCGCCCCTGGGCGACTGGTCCGAGGGCCTGGCCCCCTTTGCGCCCACGCGCGTGGGCGACCGGCTCTACGCGCGCGGCTTGGCCGACGACGGCTACTCGACGTTCTCCGCGCTGCTCGCCCTCGAGGCCCTCGAGGCCGCCGGCACGCCGCACAGCCGCGTCGTCGTCCTGATCGAGGCCAGCGAGGAGAGTGGCAGCCCCGACCTCGACGCCTACTTAGAGGAGCTGGCGGGCCACCTGGGCGACGTGCGCTTCATGGTCTGCCTCGACTCGGGGGCGCTCACCTACGACCGCTTGTGGGTGACGACCTCGCTGCGCGGCATCGTCAACGTCGGTGTCACGGTCGGGGTGCTCTCGCGCGGTCAGCACAGCGGGGCCGTCAGCGGCGTCGCTCCCTCGTCGTTCCGCCTCCTTCGCCAGCTGCTCGACCGCGTCGAGGACTCGAGGACCGGCGACATCTTGGTCGACGAACTCCTCGCCGAGATTCCCGACGCCCACGTCGAGGCCGCGCGCGCCACCGCCGACGAGTTCGGTG
>DATIVP010000184.1:0-11555 GCA_035465755.1 Acidimicrobiales bacterium
AAGTACCAGAGCGACATCGATCGGGCGACCAAGGAGCTTCTGGGCCGCGGCAAGAGCGTTGCTTAACCTGCTGGGCGATTTCATCGCCGAGCTGCGCGCCGCGGGCATTCCCGTTTCGATGACCGAGCACATGGACGCGGCGCGCGCGATGCAGGCGATCGACATCGGGGACCGGCCGTTGGTGCGCGCGTCCCTGGCTGCCACCCTGGTCAAGGACGGCGACCACCTCCCGGTCTTCTACACCGCCTTTGACGTCTTCTTCTCGATGCGCGGCTGGGCGAGCGCGGAGGAGTTGCTCAACTCCTCCGAGGACGAGACGGGTGCCCCGACGGGGGCCAACGCCCCCGGTCCGCGGCGCGGCTCGGGCGGCGCGTCGACGACGATGTCGGCCGAGGAACTCGCCGAGATGCTCTTTCGCGCCCTGCGCGACGGCGACGCCGACGCCTTGCGACGCGGCGCCGGTGAGGCCGTCAGCCGCTACGCCGGCATGGAGCCGGGCCGACCGGTGGGTGGCACCTACTACCTCTATCGCACGCTGCGCAATCTCGATCTCGAGAACCTCGAGAGGCGCCTGGGCGCCTCGGAGAACGGCGAGCTCGCCGAGCGACTCGCCCGCGACGAGGCCCGCGCGCGCGTGGAGATGCTCAAGGCCGAGATCGAGCGTGAGATCCGCGAACGCCTGGTCGAGGACCGGGGCTCTCAGGCGCTCGCCAAGTCGGTGCGCAAGCCGCTGCCCGAGGACGTGGACGTCATGCACGCCAATCGAGAGGAGATGGCCCAACTCGAGCGAGCTCTGCGACCCCTGAGTCGCAAGCTCGCGGTGCGCCTCGCGAGGCGTCGGCGCCGGCGCCGGCGCGGACCGGTCGACCTGCGCCACACGGTGCGCCGCAGCCTCTCCACCGGGGGAGTCCCGATCGACCTGCGCTTCAAGCCCCCGCGGCCCAACAAGCCCGAGATCATCGTCATCGCCGACATCTCGGGATCGGTGGCGTCCTTCGCCCGCTTCACCTTGCACCTGGTGCACGCGATCAGCTCGCAGTTCTCCAAGGTGCGCAGCTTCGTCTTCGTCGACGGCATCGACGAGGTGACCCACCTCTTCGAGGGCGCCGACGACCCGGCTGACGCGGTGGCGCGCATCAACGCCGAGGCCGACGTGATCGCCTTCGACGGCCACTCGGACTACGGGCGCGCGTTGAGTGTCTTCCACGACCGCTTCGCGAAGGACGTGACGCGCCGCTCGACGGTACTGATCCTGGGCGACGCGCGCAACAACTACCACCAGGCCCACCCCGAGGTACTGGCCGACCTGCACTATCGCGCCAAGGCCGTCTTCTGGCTGAATCCCGAGCCACTGGGTTACTGGAACAGCGGCGACTCGATCATCAACCAGTACGCGCCCTACTGCGACCGGGTGGTCGAGTGTCGCACGCTGCGCCAGCTCGAGGCCTTCGTGGGAGAGCTCGCGTGAGTACTGACTTCGCCGAGGGCTACTTCACGCGTGGGCGCGCGCCGCGCGGCACGAGACTCGTCCTGATCCGCCACGGCGAGGCGCGCTGCAACGCCGAGGGCGTCGTGGGCGGTCCGCTCGGCGACGGCGGACTGACCGACCTCGGGCGGGCTCAGGCCGGGGCCCTCGCACGACGGCTCGCGACGACCCGCGAACTAGACGACGCCGCGGCGCTCTACACCTCGATCCTGGGTCGCGCGATTGAGACCGCGCGGATCATCGCCCCGGGTCTGCCCGATCTCGCGGCCACCGCCGACTGTGACCTGTGCGAGCTGCACCCCGGAGCCGCGGACGGGCTGACCTGGGCCGAACTCGAAGAGCGCTACGGCGTGGCGGACTGGAGCGCCACGCCCGACGCACCGTTCTCGCCCGGCGGCGAGAGCTGGCTGAGCTTCTACGAGCGCTGCGAGCGAGCCCTGGCCGCACTGGTCGCGCGCCACCCGGGCGAACGCGTGGTCGCCGTCGTTCACGGTGGCGTGATCGAACAGGCCATGAAGATCCTCAACGGTGACGACCCCGCGGCGCGTCTCGGGCTGCGCACCGAGCACTGCTCGCTCACCGAGATCGAGTTCGACGAAGAGAAGCGGCGCCTGCTGCGCTACAACGACGTTGCGCCGCTGTCGCTCGCGTAGTCGCGCAAGAATTCCGCCACGTGGAAGGCCAGATCCAGGCTCTGGGTCGCGTTGAGGCGAGGGTCGCAGATGGACGTGTAGTTAACGTCCAGGTCGTCCTCGCCCAGGCGAGATCCGCCGCCGAGGCACTCGGTCACGTTGTCGCCGGTCAGCTCGACGTGCAGCCCGCCCGGCCAGGTGCCCAGGGCCTGGTGCACGGCGAAGAACTGGCTGACCTCGCTCATGATGTCGTCGAAGTGGCGGGTCTTCTGCCCGCCGGAGGCGAGGAAGGTGTTGCCGTGCATGGGATCGCACGCCCACACCACGTCGCGGCCGTCGACGCGCATGGCCTCAACCAGCGGGGGCAGCGACTCGGCAACGTGGTTCTGGCCCATGCGCGAGATCAACGTCAGGCGACCGGGCGCGTTCTCGGGGTTGAGCACGTCGGCCAGGCGGCGTAGTTCGTCGGCGTCGACGCGTGGGCCGACCTTCACGCCGACCGGATTGGCGACGCCGCGCAGGAACTCGACGTGGGCGCCCTCGAGGTCACGCGTGCGATCTCCGATCCAGAGCATGTGGGCCGAGCAGTCGTAGAAGTCGCCGGTCAACGAGTCACGTCGGGTGAGGGCCTGCTCGTAGGGAAGGATGAGGGCCTCGTGGCTGGTGTAGAAGTCCACGCCCTGCAACGCGGAGTCGTCGTGCAAGTCGATGCCGCAGGCCTTCATGAACTGCAGGGCGCGTTCGATCTCGTCGGCGATCATGGCGTAGCGCTTGCCCTCGAGGGAATTGGCGACGAACTCCTGGTTCCAGGCGTGCACGCGCGACAGCGCGGCGAAGCCACCGGTCGTAAAGGCGCGCAGGAGGTTCAGCGTGGCGACGCTCTGGTGATACGCGGTGAGGAGGCGTTCGGGGTCAGGCCGACGCGCCTCGGGAGTGAACGTCTCAGAGTTGACGATGTGACCCCGGAAGGCCTCGAGGGAGACGCCGTCGTGGATCTCCACCGGTGCGCTGCGGGGCTTGGCGAACTGGCCGGCGATGCGTCCAACCTTGATTACCGGCACACCCGAGGCGTAGGTCAGTGCCACGGCCATCTGCAAGATGACCTTCAGCTTGTCGCGGATCGAGTCGGCGGAGCCCTCGTCGAAGGACTCGGCGCAGTCACCGGCCTGGAGGAGGAAGGCCTTGCCCTGGGCGACGAGTGCGAGGTGTTCTTGGAGTCGACGCGCCTCGCCGGCGAAGACGAGGGGCGGCTTGGTGGCGAGTTCGCGCTCGACGCGCGCGAGGTGCTCGTCGTCGGGCCAGACGGGGCTCTGGGCCACCGACCGTGAGCGCCACGACTCGAGAGTCCACTCAGAAGATGTCGCCATCACTTAAGCGTAGAAGGTTCACACTGGCGAGACAATCTCGCCCGAAGCGCCCGGGGCGGGGCCATTAGGCTTCATCCGTGACACGTCGGCGCCTGGGCCTCTTCGGAGGCACCTTCGACCCGCCCCACCGGGGTCACGTGGCCGCGCTGCGCGCGGCGGCCGCGACCCAGCGCTTCGACGCGATCGAGGTCACCGTCGCCGGCGACCCCTACCAGAAGCGACTCTCCGGGTCGGTGCTACCCGCCGCGGCGCGCCTGGAGATGGCCCGAGCCGCCTTCGCCGACCTGGCGCTCGTCACGGTCTCGGATCGCGAGATCCGTCGCGAGGGTCCCTCCTACACGATCGACACGGTGCGAGAGCTGCTCGAGGACTTCGACGAAGTGGATCTCATCATCGGCGCCGACCTGGCCGGTCAGATCGATTCCTGGCACGAGGCGTCGACGCTGCGCACCCTGGTCAAGGTGGGAGTGGTCCCGCGCCCCGGGGGGCCGACGACGCTGCCCGAGGGCTGGGACAGCTACCTCATCGACATGGATCCGGTGGACCTGTCCTCGACGTACATCCGCGAGATTCCCGAGCGCGGCGACGCGCTGGAGCGCTACCTGCCCGAAAAGGTCGTTCCCCTCTACGAGGGCTTTCGGGGCTAGAGTCGAATCGACATGGCGGTCCGACTCTTCGACCACAGCGAGCACCAGTCGGCACGGCTGACGGTGCTGGCTGGCGCTCCCCGTCGCCGACGTGACGTGCGCCGCGCCCGGCAGCGGTGGCTGTTCTTCGCCTCGCTGGCCCTTTCGCTTCCCTTCGTCGCCGCGGTGATCGTTCTCGGGGTGACCCACTGAGCGAGATCACCCGTGCCGACGACCCGGGTCGCGGCCCACTCGATGACTTCGTAGCCTCACTGGTGGACGCGGCCTGCGCCGGCGCCGAGGAGAAGAGCGCGCTGGACCTCGTCGTGCTCGACCTGCGAGAGCTAGTCAACTCCTTTGACGTGCTCGTCATCTGTTCGGGGCGCAACGACCGCCAGGTGCGATCCATCGTTGAAGAGATCGAGCGCGTCGTCGCGCGCGACGTGGGCGTGCGCCCCTTGCGCGTCGAGGGGCTCGCCGAGGGCCAGTGGGTGGCGATGGACTTCGGCGACGTGATCGTTCACGTCTTCGACGAGGAGACGCGCAGCTACTACGACCTCGAGCACCTCTGGAACGCCGCCGCCGTGCTGCGGCCCCAGAGGACTTAGCCGTTGAGCAGGCTCTGATAGTCGCGGGCCGTGATCACCGTCGCGGTCTCACCGTTGGGTAGCAGCGAGGGCTGGGCGACGCCGCCCACCGTGATCTCGATTCCCTTGGTGGCGCCCACGTTGCTCGCGGTCATCGCGAGCTGTCCGAGGGCGAGAACCTGTTGGCGCACCGGCAGCGCCGACAACGGGTCAGCGAGGGCGATGTAGCCAATGTCCTTCTTCACCTTCGCCTGGAGGATGACGAGGTTGCTGGGCAGCGCGCTCGTGTAGCCGGTCGACATCTCGATGTCGGTCGGGCCGATCGCGAGTTCGCGAAGCACCGAGGCGAGCGTCGGCGGGGTGGGGACGATGCGGCTCGATGCGGTCAGGTGACCCGTCGCGTCGACGATGTAGACGGGTTGGGTGATGAAACGCACACGGCCGTTGTTGGTGCCGGGGATGGTCTTGCCCAGCAGCCCGAACGGGACGGTCTTCGCACTGATGATGACGGGTGCCTTCGCCGTTGGTACCAGGGTGCATCCGGCCAACGTCGCGGCGCCCACGCCGAGGAGGAAAAGCCGTCGCAGGATCACTCGGCGTCCCCCTCGCGTCGAGGAAGTTCGAGCTGGAATCTCGCGCCACCCTCGGGACTCTCTAACACGACGATGGTGCCGCCGAAGGCCGCGACGTGATCGCGCACGAGGGCCAGTCCGAGTCCGGTGCCGCGCGCGAGGCTTCGGTCGTGAGCGGCCCGTCCGCGGAAGAACCGCTGGAAGATCGACTCGCGCTCATCGGCCGGCACGCCAGGTCCGGCGTCGTCGACGTCAATCGTGACGTGAGAGTTCGTGGATTCGACCCGCACCGCCGTCGCGCCCCCGGCGTAGTGGGCGGCGTTGCCAAGAAGGTTGGCCATCACGCGCTCGAAGCGTCGCCGGTCGACACCCACGTTCAATGCGCTCGCGGCCTCACTGACCTCCACGGGAACCTCGGCGATCCGCAGTCGCTGGGCGGCGCTGCGCGTGCTCTGGCGCACCAGTTCGGCCACGGGCACGATCTCAATGACGTGCGCCAGGCTGCCGGCGTCGGATCGAGCGATCTCGAGCAGGTCGTCCACGAGGGATTGGAAGATCGACAGATCCGCGGCGAGCAGGTCCAGGCTCTCGCGCCCGGCGGGGGAGAGCTCGTCACGGTGCTGCTCGAGGACTGACACGGTGGTGGTCAGCGTCGTCAGCGGCGATCGAAGTTCGTGGCTCACGTCGCTCGCGAATCGCGCGTCGCGCTCCATTCGCGCGACCAGTCGCGAAACCATCGTGTTGAAGGATTCGGTGAGTTGTTGGACCTCTTGGTCGGCCTGGCCCACCAGGAGCCTCGTGGTCAGTTCGCCGTCGGCGATCGCCGCCGCGGCCCTTGAGACGTTGAGAAGGGGACGCACCGCGCGCCGCGACACCCACAGGCCGCCGCCAAATCCGATCACCGACGTGACGAGGGCACCGAGTCCGAGCACCAGGGCCAGGGTCTTGAGCGAGTGTTCAAGTCGATAGAGGCGGAAGACCTCGAAGACCTGGGTTTCGACGGCCGGAATCGGCACGCCCACGATGAAGAAGAGTTCGCCGCGCGTCGAGATGGTCTGGTGCAGGACCTGGCCGTTATCCACGGCGTGGACGATCTCTTCTGAGACGTCGCTGGTGGCCGCGCCGTGGCTGGTGGAGAGCCACTGGTGGTGCGTGTGCACCAGGACGCTCGAATTGGTGGCCGCTTCAATGGAGTTGAGGAGTGCACCGAGCGCCGGGGGTGAGGAGTACAGGGTCGAGCGGACCAACGCGGCGTTGGCGAACGTCTCGCGCAGGTCGGTCTGCTGTTGATTGTCGACCAAGAGACGCTGGACCGAGAAGTAGGTCAACGAGGCGAACAGGCTCGACAAGAGCAACGCCCCAACCCCAAAGGTGAAGACGAGTCGCAGTCGAAGGCTGCGGCGCAGCACTAGAGAACCAGCTTGTATCCGGCGCCTCGCACGGTGACTAAGAACGAAGGGTTCGCTGGATCCGGTTCGATCTTCATTCGCAGGCGCCGGATGTGCACGTCAACGAGGCGACTGTCGCCGAAGTAGTCATACCCCCAGACCCTCTCGAGGAGGTCTTCGCGCGAGAGAACCTTGCCGTTGACCGAGGCCAGGTCGGTGAGGAGGCGAAATTCGGTCGAAGTCAGGTGCAACTCGGTGCCGTCGTGATCACGCACCACGCCCTCGTCGGGGATGACCCGCAGGCGACCCAGCGTGAAGGAACCGGCCGACGTGGGGCGACGGCGCAAGTGGGCCCGAACGCGCGCGAGCAGCTCGGCGGGGACGAAGGGCTTGGTCACGTAGTCGTCCGCCCCCGATTCCAGGCCGAGGACGACGTCGGCGGTCTCGTCGCGGGCCGAGACGATCACGATCGGTACGTCGCTCGTCGAGCGCAGGGCCTGGCACGTGTCAAAGCCCGAGATCCCCGGCAGCATCAGATCAACGATCGCGACGTCAGAGCGCATGCGATTAAAGAGAGCCACCCCGACTTCGCCGCTCGGCGCGTCGTCGACGTCGAATCCTTCGCCCTCGAACATGAGTCGCAGCGCGGAGCGGATGTGGTCGTCGTCCTCCACGATCAAGATGCGCGACACCTGCACTCCTTTGCGAGATACCCAACTGTATCGACGTGCCACGCAGAAATGGCGTCCGTGGATAGCCTAGACACGTGCCCGCTCACTCCACGAGGGTCGAGGGCGACCCCTGGCGACGCGACGGCTACGTCGCCACCTTGGTCGCGGCCGACCGATCGGACGCGACCGTGCGCGCCTATCGCTCGGATCTCGAAGGGTTCCTCGCCTGGGCGGTGACGCGGGGCGCGTCGAACCCGCGGGAGGTCAACCGGCGACTGCTGCGCGAGTATCTCTCGAGCCGGGCCCAGCGCGGCGAGGCCCGCGCGTCGATCGCCCGGCGCCGCGCGAGCCTGCGGGGCTACTTCGACTGGTTGGTCGAACGAGGCTATCTCGACGAGAGTCCGGCGGCGCGCCTCAGCGCTCCGCGGCCCAACTCGACGCTGCCGACGATCGTCGTTCGCGAGCAGCTCGACGGGCTGCTCGACGAGGACTGGGGCGATGACGAGTGGGCCGTGCTCGATCGGGCGGTGTGCGAGGTCCTCTACGGAGCGGGACTTCGAGTGAGCGAACTCTGCGGCCTCGACGTGGCGAGTGTCGACCTGGCCGCCGGGCGCCTGCGCGTCCTGGGCAAGGGGAACAAGGAGAGGATCGTCCCCCTTCACCAGCGCGGGGTGCGGGCCGTGCGCCTCTGGCTCGAGGACGCTCGCGACGACGTCGCCCGGTCCGATTCGCCCCCCGAGGCCCTGTTCTATAACCGTCGGGGACGGCGACTGGGCCCGCGTGACGTGCGCCGGATCCTGGACGCGAGGGTAGCGCGGGGCCACGTGCACCCCCACGCGCTGCGCCACACGTACGCGACCCACCTCCTCGAAGGCGGTGCGGACCTGCGCGTCGTGCAAGAGCTGCTGGGCCACGAAAGCCTGGCCACGACACAGATCTACACCCACGTCTCCAAATCACGCCTCCAGAACGTCCATCACGACACCCACCCGAGGGGCTAGCGGCCATCTACTAGCATGGTTTGGCTCTCCCAGGGTGGGAGATGTCAGAGAAGTCTTCCCCCGGGTTTCGTACGGTCGCCGCTCGCGGTGCACCCGGGGGACCGATAACCGAACGGAAGGAAACCAGAACGTGGCTCTCGTCACTTTGCAGGAATTGTTGGACTCGGGTGTGCACTTCGGGCACCAGACCCGCCGGTGGAACCCCAAGATGCGCCGCTTCATCCTCGGCGAGCGCAACGGGATCTACCTGATCGACTTGCGCAAGACCCTCTCGGGAATCGAACAGAGCTACGCCTACGTGCGTGACCTGGTCGCCGAAGGCGGCACCATTCTCTTCGTGGGCACCAAGAAGCAGACCCAGGGGCCCATCGCCGATTACGCCCAGGCCTGCGGGATGCCCTTCGTCAACCAGCGCTGGCTGGGTGGCATGCTCACCAACTTCTCCACGGTCACCGGCCGCGTGAAGCGGATGATGGAGCTGCGCGGCATGCAGCGCGCCGGCGACTTCGACAACATGCCCAAGCGCGAGGCGCTGCGCCACTCGCGCGAGCTCGAGAAGCTCGACCGCAACTTGAGCGGCATCGCGAGCCTGGACCGGGTGCCCAACGCGATCTTCGTCATCGACACGAAGAAGGAGCACATCGCGGTGACCGAGGCACGCAAGCTCGGCCTACCGGTCGTGGCCGTGGTCGACACCAACTGCGACCCCGACGTCATCGACTACGTGATCCCCGGCAACGACGACGCGATCCGCGCCGGTGCCCTGCTGTGCCGACTCATGGCCGACGCCGTGGCCGAGGGACGCTTCATTCGCGCCAACCGTCCCGCGACGCCGCCGCGGGCTGCCGCGCCCACCCCGGCCGTGGCCGCCGAGCCCGCCGCCGAGCCTGTCGCTCAGGTCGACGTCGAGGCTGTCGAGACGCCCGCGGCCGCCGATGGCGCCGAAGGCGCCGAGGGCGCCGAGGTAGTCGAGGCCCCCGCCGCGGACGAGGCCAACGTCGTTGAGGAGACTCCGGCCACCGCAGCCGCCGACGTCGTCGAAGCCGGCGACGCCGGCGACGCCCCCACCGCTTAATCATCCCGACGAAGGAGAATCAACGTGGCTATCACAGCCAAGGACGTACAAGCCCTGCGCCAGGCAACCGGCGTGGGAATGATGGACGCGAAGAAGGCCCTCGAGGCCAACGACGGTGACATGGCCGCCGCCACCCAGTGGCTGCGCGTGCAGGGACTGGCCTCAGCGGCCAAGCGCGCCGACCGCGTAGCCGGCGAGGGCGCCGTGGCCGTGGTGCGTGACGCGCAGGCGGCCGCCATCGTCGAGCTGCGCTGCGAGACCGACTTCGTGGCCAAGTCCGAGGAGTTCGTCTCGCTCGCCGACGAGATCGCCGCGCGCGTCGCGGCCTCCGGCGAGGGCGCCGTCGCCGAGTTCCAAGAGCGCATCGAGACCCTGCTCACGACTCTGAAGGAGAACATCTCCATCGGCCGCGTCGCCCGCCTGGTGGCCGGTGAGGGCGAGGTCATCGAGACCTACATCCACCAGCAGGCCGGTCGCGGTGTCAACGCCGTGATCGTGGTGCTCGCCGGTGGATCCTCCGAGGTGGCCCACGAGATCGCCGTTCACGTGGCTTTCGCCAAGCCGACGTACCTGACGCGCGAGGAGGTGCCCGCGGCCGAGGTCGAGGCCGAGCGCGCGACGGTCGAGGAGATTTCTCGTAACGAAGGAAAGCCCGAGGCCGCGCTGCCTAAGATCATCGAAGGTCGTCTCAACGGTTGGTTCAAGGAGCGCGTCTTGGTCGAGCAGCCCTACGTCAAGGACGAGAAGGTCGCCGTCGGACAGTTCGTCAGCCCGGCGACGGTACGGGCGTTCGCCCAAGTGGTCGTCGGTAGCTAGATCGTGCGCCGCGTCGTCTTGAAGTTGTCGGGCGAGGCGCTGGCTTCGGCCGCGAGCGACGAGACGATCGATGCCTCCACCGTTGACTTCCTGGCTCGTGAGATCGCGAGCGCCATGGACCGCGGCGGCCTCGAGCTCGCGGTCGTCGTTGGCGGCGGCAACATCTGGCGCGGCGCCACCGGCGCCATGGCCGGGATGAATCGGGCCAACTCGGACTTGATGGGCATGCTCGGCACGGTCATCAACGCCCTGGCCCTCCAGGACGCGATCGAGAGCCACGGGCGTCCCACGCGGGTGATGTCGGCGATCGGGATGGACCAGGTCGCCGAGCCCTACATCCGTCGGCGTGCCGTGCGCCACCTCGAGAAGGGTCGCGTCGTCATCTTCGCCGCCGGCATGGGCAACCCGTACTTCACGACCGACACGCCCGCCGCCCAGCGCGCCGCCGAGGTCGAAGCCGAGGTCGTCTTGAAGGGCACCCACGGTGGCGTCGACGGCGTCTACGACGAGGACCCGCGGGTGAATCCGAACGCCGCGAAGTTCGACGAGATCTCCTTTGACGAGGTGATCGCGCGTAACCTGCGCGTCATGGACATGACCGCGATCACCTTCTGTAAGGACAACAACCTCCCGTTGCGCGTCTTCGACCTGATGGCTCCGGGGAACCTCGGGCTCGCGCTCGACGGCCACGCCGTCGGTACGCTGGTGAAGTAATGGATAACGAGCTCGTTGAACTGGTGATGGAGGACACGCGCGAGCGAATGGCCCGCGCGATCGAGCACGTGAAGAGCGAGTTCGCCACCGTGCGCACGGGTCGGGCCAACTCGGCGCTGGTCGAGCACTTGGCGATTGACTACTACGGGACCGAGACGCCGTTGCGCCAGTTGGCCAACTTCTCGGTGCCCGAGCCGCGCCTGCTCGTCATCTCGCCCTTCGACAAGGGTGCCATGGCCGCCATCGAGAAGGCGATCACCAACGCGAATCTGGGGCTGACGCCGTCCAATGACGGTCAGGTCATCCGGCTCACGTTTCCGACGCTGACCGAGGAGCGCCGTCGCGACTTCGTCAAGATCGTGCGCACTAAGGCCGAAGAGGGCAAGGTCGCCCTGCGCGGCGTGCGTCGACACGCTCGCCAGGAGCTTGAAGCACTCGAGAAAGAGCAGGGTCTCTCGAGCGACGAGATCGAGCGCGTCGAGAAGGTGCTCGACAAGATGACCCAGGACGAGGTGGCGGCGGTGGACGTGCTGTTGCACCACAAAGAGCAGGAACTTCTTGAAGTCTGACGACTCGTTCCTCGACGACGAGGCCACCGGCGAAGTGCCGGTGGTGAGTTC
>DATIVP010000185.1:0-2132 GCA_035465755.1 Acidimicrobiales bacterium
GCTGCCCAAGGACACCCTCTTTCACACCGACTGGCGCGCCGGCAGCTACCTCGTGGGCATCGACGGGCGCCGCGTGCACGTCGGGGACCTCGCGGTGGGCTCTCTCCTTACGGTCTATCCCGAGGGGACCGAGAACACCGAACGCGGTCAGGCCGTGGACCAGACGGTGCTGATTCGCATCTCCAATGAGAACTTCGTCACCCAGAAGGGCCGCGAGAGCTGGGGACCGCGCGGCTATCTCGCCTACTCCAAGCTCTGCACGCACCTGGGCTGCCCGGTCGGGCTCTACGAGCAGCAGCTCCAGCTGCTGGTGTGCCCGTGCCACCAGTCGATGTTCGACGTCACCAACGGCGCGATCCCGAACTTCGGTCCGGCCCCGCGCCCGCTGCCCCAGCTGCCGCTCTACGTGGACTCCGCGGGCTACCTTCGCAGCCAGAGCGACTACCGCACCACCGTCGGACCCGGATTCTGGGAGCGCTCATGAGTGACGTGACAACCCGCCGTACGAAGAAGGCGGCCCAGGGGCCCTACGGGGCGGTGGGCCAGGCGCTCGGCGAGCTCGACGACCGCCTGGGCGTCGCCAAGGGCGGGCGCACCTTCCTTGACAAGGTGTTCCCCGACCACTGGTCCTTCATGCTCGGCGAGATCGCCCTCTACTCCTTCGTGGTCCTGCTCGTGACCGGCGTCTTCCTCACGCTCTACTACGTCCCCAGCCAGGCGATCGTGACCTATCGCGGTTCGTACCTGCCCCTCTACGGCCAGCACGTCACCGAGGCGTTCGCCTCGTCGGTGAACCTCTCCTTCGCGGTGCGCGCGGGCCTGCTGATGCGCCAGATGCACCACTGGGCGACGGACATCTTCGTGGGCGCGATCGTCGTGCACATGGCCCGCGTCTTCTTCACCGGCGCGTTCCGCAAGCCGCGAGAGCTGAACTGGACGATCGGCACCACGCTGCTGATCCTGGCGATCGTGAACGGCTTCCTCGGCTACTCGCTGCCCGACGACCTCGTCTCGGGCACGGGCATTCGCATCGCCTACTCGATCCTCCTGTCGGTGCCGCTGGTGGGCACCTACCTCGCGTTCTTCATCTTCGGGGGCAACTTCCCGGGCACCGACATCATCCCGCGCTTCTTCATCCTCCACGTGCTGATCGTGCCGGGGATCATCATCACGCTGGTCACGGTGCACATGATCCTGCTGGTTCGCCAGAAGCACACGCAGTTCCCGGGTGAGGGCAGAACCGAGAAGAACGTGGTCGGAGCGCCCATGTTCCCGGTCTTCATGGCCAAGACCACGGGCTTTCTCCTGCTCGTGGCCGGCACGATCGCCCTGCTCGGGGCCTTCGCCCAGATCAACCCGATCTGGCAGTTCGGCCCCTACGACGCCTCGCGCATCTCCTACGCCGTCCAGCCGGACTGGTACATGGGCTTCCTCGACGGGGCACTGCGCATCTTCCCGGCCTGGTCGTTCCACTCCTTTGGCTACACGATCCCCCTCGAGGTGACGATCCCCGCGGTGATCTTCCCCGGGTTGCTCTTCAACGTGATCATGATCTGGCCGGCGATCGAGCGGCGATTCACCAAGGACAACCTCGAGCACAACCTGCTGGACCGGCCGAGCAACCGCCCCAAGCGCACGGCCGCGGGTGTAGCGGTGCTGGCCATGGTGTCGATGCTCTTCATCGCCAGCTCGACCGACGTCATCGCCAACTTCTTCCACGTGTCGCTCAACACGGTGCTGTGGGCGATGCGCGTGCTCGTGCTGATCTCCCCGTTCGTGGCCTACCCGTTGACCTATCGGATTTGCAAGGAGATGCAGGGCACGCGCGGCGCGGGCAAGCGAAAGACCGCCAACGTCGTCACCCGCACCACCGAGGGCGAATACGTGGCCGAGCCCGCCCCGGCCTACGTCGACGACGTGGCCGAGGACCTCGAGCCCACCGAAGTGCCGCGCTTCATCGACGAGCCCGAGGCACCGGCCGCGGAATCGGGCGTGCGCATCATCGAACGCTAAGACGTGTCGCGCCGCGCCCGTCGTACCCGGCGCGTGGTCGTCGTCGCGGTCCTCGTCGTCGCCTTCGTGGCCGGAGCCGTCGCGCTCTCGCATTCGCCGGCGCCCGCGACGACGACCAC
>DATIVP010000186.1:0-10864 GCA_035465755.1 Acidimicrobiales bacterium
ATCGTCTCTTCCATCCACATGCGCGCTCCCCCGGCGCCGCAGCAGAAGCCCCGCTCGCGGTGTCGCGCCATCTCGATCTGGGTGAGGCCCGGCACCGCGTCGAGGACGCTGCGCGGCTCGTCGAAGACGCGGTTGTGGCGACCCAGGTAGCACGGGTCGTGGTAGGTGACGGTCCCCGTGTAGTTGACCCCCGGCACCAAGCGGCCACTCGCCACCAGGTGACCCATCAGCTCGGAGTGGTGGATCACCTCGTAGTTCCCCCCGAGGGCCGGGTACTCGTTCTTGATCGTGTTGAAGCAGTGCGGGCACGACGCGACGATCTTCTTCGCCCCCACCCCGTCCAGGGTGGCGATGTTGGTCTTGGCCATCTCCTGGAAGAGGTACTCGTTGCCCATGCGCCGCGCGGGATCGCCGGTGCAGCTCTCGTTGGGCCCGAGGATGGCGAAGCGCACCCCGGCGCGCTGCAGCATGCGCGCCGTCGACTCGACCTGCTTGCGGCCGCGCTCGTCGAGCGCTCCCGCGCATCCCACCCAGTAGAGGTACTCGACGTCGTCGGGAATCGTGTCGGCGACGACCGGCACCTCGAAGTCCAGCGCGGCGAGCCACTCGGTGCGTTTGGCCGAGCCCAGCCCCCAGGGGTCGCCCTGGTTCTCCATGTTACGCAAGAGAAGTCCGGCCTCGCTCGGAAAGCGCGACTCCATCAGCACCTCGTAGCGGCGCATGTCGATGATCGCGTCGACGTGCTCGATGTCCACCGGGCACTGCTCGACGCACGAGCCGCACGTCGTGCAGCTCCAGAGCACGTCGGGGTCGATCACCGTGGGCACCAGCCGCTCTGGTTCGCCCTCGCCCGAAAGCAGGTAATCGGCCGAGGCGAACATGTTCTCGCGCAGCCCCATGATGAGCAGTTTGGGACTGAGGGGTTTGCCCGTGGTCCAGGCCGGGCAGACCGACTGGCAGCGTCCGCACTCGGTGCAGGTGGCAAAGTCCAGCATCTGCTTCCAGGTGAAGTCCTTCACCGTGCCCGCGCCGAAGACCGTGTCCTCGGTCACGTGCTCCATGTCCATGTCGGGGGTCTTGTCGAGGGCGCCGAGCGCACGGGGCCGGCGCGAGAAGGCCACGTTCACCGGCGCCATGAAGATGTGCAGGTGCTTGGAGTACGAGACGAAGACGAGAAATCCCATGATGACCGCGATGTTGGCGAGCAGGAAGACGGCCTCGAGCGTGCTGTTGACCCCGTAGCCCAGTGGGTGCAGCACGCTCGCGAGGGCTTTGGAGGCGAATGCCCACGACGACGCGCTGGGCACGAAGTGCCCCGGGAGTGGCACGGTGCCGCCCGTCCAACCCGTGAGGCCCTGCGAGAAGGGGAAGTGGCCCGTGTTGATCTGGGCCGCGCGGTACATCAGGAGCGTGACGATGACGAGCGCGATCATCGCGAGCGTGAACCAGGCCGCCCCCAGGTGCGAGCCGTAGAAGCGGCTCGAGCGATCCTTGCGCGCGGGCGCCTGACGAACGCGTATCACGGTGAAGACGACGAGCGAGACGAGCACCGCCACCGAGAAGAAGTCTTCGATGAAGGCGACGACGCCGTTCGTGCCGATCAGGGGGATGTGAAAGTCACGGTTGAAGAGAGCGCCGTAGGCCTCGATGATGGTGAGGAGGAGAACGGTGAATCCCCACATCGTGAAGAAGTGGGCGGTACCCGGAACGCTCCAGCGCAGCAGCTTCCTCTGACCCGCGACCTCGACCACCTCGGCCTCGGCCGCCGGCGCGAAGCCGTTCCAGCGCCGTGGCGCGTCCTGGCCACTGCGAATCAGCCGGGAGAGCCAGTAGAAGCGCCGCCCGGCGATCGCCCCGCAGATCGCGGTGATCAGGAGACCGATGATGATCCGTGCCGCCACTGGCGTCCCTTCTGTCGATCCTGGTACTGCGTGCTGGAACTACCTACTTCTTGAAATTCTCCGAGTATCGGCTGGCCGTCGGACCGCGCTGTCCCCGGTACTTCGAACCCAGACCCTCCGCTCCGTAGGGGCGATCGGCCGGCGTCGTCATCTCGAAGAAGCTGATCTGGCCGATCTTCATGCCGGGGTACAACGTGATGGGCAGGTTCGCGACGTTCGAGAGCTCGAGCGTCAGGTGACCATCCCAGCCGGCGTCGACGAAGCCCGCGGTCGAATGAATCAACAGGCCCAATCTGCCGAGCGAGCTTTTGCCTTCGAGCCGCGCGACCAGGTCATCGGGCAAGGCAACCCGCTCGATCGTTGAACCCAGCAGGAACTCACCGGGGTGCAGGATCATCGGCGAATCCGTTCCGACGTCGATGAGTTCGGTCAGATCCTCCTGAGCCTCGCGCACGTCGATCACCCGCTGGCTGTGGTTGCGAAAGACTCGGAAGAGTTGGTCGACGTGCAGGTCCACCGAGGAGGGCTGGATGCAGTCCTCTCCCAGGGGATCGATGATGATGCGACCGGCCGCGAGGGCCTCCTTGATGGACTTGTCGGAGAGGACCATATCGTTGGCAACGATACTGCCCCGTAACCCGGGCCGGAGGCGGGTACGACCCTGGAGCCAGAAGTCCTTCCCCTACTACGATGGTGCGGTCGCGGGTGTAGTTCAGCGGCAGAACATCAGCTTCCCAAGCTGAGAACGCGGGTTCGATTCCCGTCGCCCGCTCCAAGACTTTCCGAGCGAACCCACCGATTACCAAGATCGCAGTACGCCAAGCAAAGACAGCGGGTAACCATTCCTGGCTCTGGCTACATGCTCACACGCGTGCGGATCCTGCATAGCTTCTGAGACCGCCACAGTCTCGTTGTGTCGTCGTCCCCTCCGCTCCCAAGCCCGAGTGAGACTCGTGTCGAGTAGTGACGAACGAGAACGCAGCGCTCTACAGTCACACGAGTGAGTAGAGACGAAGGGGAAGTCCTCCACGACGGAAACACTGGTAGCGAAGTTATCCGTGTCGGCGACACTGTGCGCCGCGACCCGGGACCGTGGTCCTCAAGCGTGGACGCACTTCTCCTGCACCTTGAGTCTGTCGGCTTCGATGGGGCTCCTCGCGCGCTCGGATACGACGACCTCGGTCGACAGGTCCTCTCCTACGTGCCCGGACATGCCTCCGCCGACCCTGGTGATCTCGACCTCTCAGGCATTCGACAGGTCGGCAGTCTGATCCGCGAACTCCACGACAACTTGTCAACATTCGCGCCACCCCCTGGCGCTATCTGGAATGTCGCCATTGAGCCAGACTCAGAAGAATTGATCTGCCACAACGACCTGGCTCCATGGAACCTCGTCAGAGGAGTGGGACCAACCGTCTTCATCGACTGGGATGGGGCCGGACCGGGAACGCGTCTTTGGGACCTCGCCTACGCCGCGCACGGCTTCGTGCCCTTATCGGCCCGTTTCAGCCTTGAGGACACAGAACTCCCGCGACGACTCAAGTCCCTCGCCGATGGCTACGACCTAGACGGTGCAGAACGCCTCTCCCTCGCTGAACTGCTTGCCCCGAGAATTGACTCGATGTTTCAACACCTTCTTCGGGGATCGGAAGAAGGAGTCGAACCGTGGCGGACGCTGTGGGCTCAGGGTCACGGCGACGCGTGGCGTGAGGATCGCAGTTTCACGAAGTCCAAATTCGAGACGTGGCTCAAGGCTCTGGAATAGGTTGAGTCAACGCCAAGTCGTCATTTCGCGCCGACATCAGACAGGCCAATCGCGTCTGCCCGACTGCGACGGTCTCACTCTCCGTCGCCCTCTTCACGGGGGAAAATTTCGATCGGCATCTGTTGACTCTCCAGGCGGACAAGTTCGCAGCTCAGCACGGCTTCAGTGACGGGACACCGCGCGCAACACGATGACGGGCTTTTTCGCTGGCGACTGCCAAGCCACGCAGGCAGTTGGACGGAGTTCGTCAGTCCACTCTCGAGCTCCACGCGCTGCACCTCGTCAGTTTCCGCCCGCTCGGCGCCACCTCGCCTTCTGAAAGTGTTGGATCTGATATTGACCACGACGTCACAGTCCGCCATCGACGCGGAAAAAAAGGTCGATCATCAAGCACCTACATCACATTGACGGTGCGAAACGTCACGACCCCAGTAAATAATTGAAGAATAAGTTTTCTCCTGTGTTCGGAGAAATGTCGTACGAATCACCTGACGAGGGGCTGCACGGGACCCTTGAAGTCTGCCCTACTATCGCCAGTAGCGGCATCGGCGCCGCGATGAATGGGGGCCCTACATGAGAATTTCACGCTTAACCACGTATCTAGGAGGAGCGTCGCTACTGGTCGCGCTGGCGCTGCCGGTGGGCACCGCGAGTGGATCGTCAATCCCGGTGATCAGTGACGCGAGTCTCGCCGCATCGTTCACCACACTCGGCGGTGCTTCGCCACTCCCGACATCAAAGACCGTGAGTCACTTCTGGTCATCCAGCGTCGATCCAGCGAACGGCGTGACCTATGGCTACAACATGGTCGGCGCCGACCCGGCGACCTGCTCGGGCGCGTCGTGCACCACGACGGTCAACGTCGACATCACACCCATCAACCTGATCGTCGACGGGATGTCGTTCCCGGTTGAGCCGGCCGGTGCGACATCGCGCACGTCCGACGTACTGAACGCGACGTTGGCTTCGCCGGTCTTCGCGAAGAATGACTACGCGTCGACCCCCGCGGCGACGGTCGCGGGCAACTGGCCGAACCTGCCCCAACTGGTCAAGGGCAAGGGCGGCAAGCTCCTGCCCGCCATGAAGGGCCAGGCGCTCCAGCTAGAAGACGCCACCATGCGCGCGCAGTTCAACCACCAAGGTGCGAGCGATCCCTACCACGTCCTTCTCAACCCGGTCGTGGGCAGTCCGATCACGATCACAGTGCCGGGCAACGAGGGGACGCTCTTACAGAGCGGACGTGGCGTCGTATTCGCCGACGTGCACTACAACTGGTGGGTCAGTGAGATCAACTCTCTGATCACGAGCGCGAACTCGACTGACCTGCCGCTCTATCTCACCGACAACCTGATGCTCTACGAGGGCAACAGCGTCTACAACTGCTGCGTCATCGGCTTCCACGGCGCAACCTCGAGTGCGAACGGCAACGGCAACCAGGGCGTGCAGACCTACGCCTGGGCCTCCTGGGTCCAGCCTGGTCTCTACAGCCGCGCCAACGGCGGGACCGACTGGGCATTGCAGGACATCCACGCGCTCTCCCACGAAATCGCCGAGTGGGCCGACGACCCCTTCGTGAACAACTCGGTCCAGCCGTGGCTGACGCCGACCGCGCCGCAGTACGGGTGCACGGGATATCTCGAGACGGGTGACCCGGTCGTGGCGATCGGATTCGCGATGGGATCGAACTCGTTCCAGCAGGGCGCCAATCCCGACGGCTCGACAAGCGCCGACGGCTACTACCACCCCGAGGACGAGGCCCTCTTGCCGTGGTTCATGCGCCTTGATCCCAGTCCGGCTGCGCCAACCCAGACCTCGACCAGCTACGTCGGGCGCTACACCCTGATGGGAACGCTCAACCCGTTCCCGGGCTTCCGACAGCCCGCTACCGGCTGTTAGGCAGTGACCGGGCCGGCCCAAGGGCCGGCCCGGTCACTCACCGACAACGCTCGAATGCTCTGGCGCGCCGAGCGAGTGGCCGAGGCGTTCGAGCGCCTCGGTCAAGATCGTCTCGGTGGTGGCGAAGTTGAGCCGCACGTGGCCGGCGCCTCCCGTACCGAATGCACTACCGTCACTCAGCGCCACGCGCGCGTGCTCGAGGAAGAAGGCCGCCGGGCCCGAAAGGTTCGTCATCTGCCCTCGCGACTCCTCGCTCGAAGCGGGCAGGCCGAGATCGCCCACGTCGAGCCACGCCAGGTACGTCGCCGCGCCCGGCTGGTAGCGGGCGTCGGGCAGGTGCGTCGCGAGTAGGTCGACGAGGAGGCCCTGGCGCTCGCGCAGGTCGCTCAGTAGGGCCGCGAGCCACTCGTCCGCACCGTTCAGCGCCGCGCTCTGGGCGATCACACCTAGATGGCTGGGACCTGGCACCACGCGGTGACCCAGTGCGTCAATCACGTCGTGCGCGTCCTCGCCCGCGACGAGGACGGCCGCGGGTGCGCCAGCCAGGTTGAAGGCCTTGGACGCGGAGAGGATCGCGACCGCTTGCTCGGCGCCGTCGAGGCTGAGCAGTGGCGTGAAGGTGCCACGCAGGACAAGCGGCGCGTGAATCTCATCCGAGATGACACGCAGTCCGTAGCGAGTCGCCAGTTCGAGCGCGTCAGCGAGCTCCTCGCGCCGGTGCAAGGTTCCCGTCGGGTTGTGGGGACTGCACAGCAGGTAGGCCGGGCGCTCGGAACGCTTTCGAGCGCGCGCGAAGGCGGCCTCCAACGCGGCGAGGTCGAGGCGTCCGGCGGCGTCGAGCGGGGCCTCGTCGACGACGCGCCCGCTGTTCTCCACGTACGAGTAGAACGGCGGATAGACCGGACAGTTCACGACCACGCTGTCGCCCGGCCCGGTGAGAACCGAGATCGCCGCCGCGACACCGCTCATCACGTTGGCCACGGGACGCGAGAGGGACACGTCGACGCCGTTCCAGCCCCAGTGACGAGCGGCGAAGCCCGCAAGCGCCTCGACGTAAGGTTCGGCGATGGCGTAACCCAGGTCGCCGATCTCCGTCGCCTCGACAAGGGCGCGCTCGATCGCCTCGGCGAGTGGCACGTCCATCTCGGCGACCCACAGTGGCAACACGTCGTCGGGGTAGTGACGCCACTTCTCGCTCGTGCGTCGCCGAAGCAGCGTCAGGTCCAGGCTCGACAGGGGACTGCGATCACTTCCCGTCACCCTTTCGACCCTACCGAGCGAGTGAGCCACTTGGGCGGAGCGACACCCTCTCCCTCGCCGGCCTCGCCTCGACAAGGTTCCCCGCCCGGGCACCTTCAACACGATCGACGGGTGCGGTGTTCCCCTGAACGGGTGACCTCGTCACTGTCCTCCGGTGCGAGATACGTCATCCAGAAGGCTTTTACTGGGCGGTCCAGCCTCCGTCGATGGAGAGCGCGGCGCCAGTCACCGTCGCCGCCGCGTCCGAGCACAGGTAGTGCGCCATCGCGCCGATCGAGTCCGGCGTGGTGAAGCTGAGCATCGGCTGCTTCTCGGCGAGCAGGGCCTCAGACTCGGCGGCGACGCTCGTCTGGCGGGCCGCGGCGCGCTCGGCGATCTGGCTCTCGACGAGTGGGGTGAGGACCCAACCCGGACAGATCGCGTTCACCGTGACGCCCGAGTTGGCGAGCTCCAGCGCCGCGACCTTGGTGGCTCCGATGACGCCGTGCTTAGCCGCGACGTAGGCCACCTTGTTCGTGCTGGCGACCAGGCCGTGCGCGGAGGCGATATTGATGATGCGCCCCCAACCTCGTTCGCGCATGCCCGGAATCGCCGCCCGCATGCCGAGGAACACGGCCGTGAGATTGATGGCGATCACCGCGTTCCAGCGCTCCACGGGGAAGTCCTCGAGCGCGGCCACGTGCTGGATTCCCGCATTGTTGACCAGGACGTCCACCCGGCCGAAGGTCGCGCTCGCCGCCTCCACCAGGCGAGTCGGGCCCTGCGGATCGCCTAGGTCGGCGGCGTCGTAGGCCACACCCACACCGAACTCTTGTGTGAGTTGCGCGCGCATCGCCTCGATCTGGTCCACGTCGCCGAAGCCGTTAAGCATCACCGACGCCCCGTCCGCCGCGAGGGCGCGCGCGACGCCCAGACCGATCCCACCGGTTGAACCGGTCACCACCGCCACCTTGCCCTGGAGCATCTCAGCCTCCTTGTCCATTGTCGCGCGCGATCCGCGTCGACACACGACGCGCGCGAAATCGCCCGACGACGCCCGCGAAGCCACCGGGCACGAAGATCACGAAGAGAACGAAGATCACCCCGAGCAGGAACTGGGGCTGAGAGAGGGGCACGCGCAAGACCGCCGGCAACGTGGCGAAGGAGGGCTCGGAGGCCACCTTGAGCAGGTACTGCTGCAGGTAGACGTACGTGATGCCCCCGGCGACCACGCCCCAGCGAGAACCCGCGCCGCCGAGAACCACCATCACCAGCACCGCGATGGTCAGCGTCGTCGAGGCCACGGCGCTGGGCACGGCCGTGCCGATCAAGATCACGTACACGACGCCACCGGCGGTGGCGATGAGCGAGGACACAACGAACGCGCCGAGGCGATAGCCGAAGGGTCGCAGCCCCAGCACCTGGAGGCGAGCGTCGTTGTCGCGCAACGCGAGCCACACGTGGCCCATCGACGACTCGGTCACCACGTAGACAACCGCGTAGGTCACCAGGAGGAATCCCAGGGCCACCCAGTAGACGTAGCGCGTGTCGACGACGGCGCCCGACAAGAAGCCGGGTAGACGAGTCGACGAAAGGGCCAAGCCGCTGTCACCACCCGTCAGGCCGTGCGGGTTGTCCTCCACGAGGTAGTAGAACGCCTGGGCGAAGGCAAGGGTGACCATCGAAAAGGCGATGCCGCGCACGCGAAGGGCCACCGCGCCCAGCACCACCGCGCTCACGAGTCCCACGCCAAAGGTCGCGGCGAGGGCCGCACCCAGGGACCAGCCCCCGTGGGTCATCACGACGTCAAAGACGTACACACCCTCGCCGAAGAACAGCACCGAGCCCAGTGACAGCAGCCCGTTGACACCAAAGAGGACGTCATAGCCCAGCGCTACCCCAGCGAAGAGAAAGCACAGAGCGAGCACCCCCAGGGTGCCCGTTGAATTGAGGACGTCGACCGTACCGGGCAGAATCCACGGCACGCGCCAGTTCGCCAGGGGCACCAGTACGGCGATCAGCGTCACGACGCCACCGAGGATCCGGCCGGTCCTCATCGGACCCGTCCGAAGAGACCCTGTGGTCGCCACTCGAGCACAAGGATCAAGATGAGGACGACGGAGAGATTCCCGATCTCGGCGAAGCCGCTGTGCGAGCCGAAGTAGTAGTTGGTGAAGTCCTGGGCCAGGCCCACGAGGATCGCGGCGACCGCCGAGCCGCGAATCGAGCCCAGCCCGCCGATGACAACGACGATGAACGCGAAGATCAGCAGCGAGTCGCCCTGAGTCGGCGAGACCAGGTCCCCGGCGAAGACCATCGCGTAGAGCAGCCCGGCGAGTCCCGCCATCGCGCCACCGATCACGAACACGAGGGTGAAGGCGCGCGAGACGTCCACCCCGAGAGCACGCACCATGTCGCGGTTCTCCACGCCAGCTCGGACGATGATGCCATAGCGCGTGCGACGAAGGAACCACTCCAGGCCGAGCAGGACAGCCAGGCCGACGATGAGGGCGACGACGTCGGCGTGCGGTACGACGACGGAGCCCAGGCGCGAGGCCTCGAGCAGCCACAGCGACGTCGGCAGCGACTGGGGGTTGGAGCCGAATCCTCCCAGCAGGAGCCCGACGACGGCCAGGTCGAGACCGATCGTCACGAGGATCTGGCTGATCGGCCGGCCGTAGAGAGGGCGGATGAGCGCGATCTCGGTGAGAAGGGCGACCAGCGCCCCGGCACCGGTGGCCGTGGCGAGCTCGACGACGAACAACCAGCCGCCCCAGCTCGCGGGCAGGTGACTCGCGAGGTCCCAGGCGGCGTAGGCCCCCAGGGTCATGAAGAGGCCGTGGGCGAAGTTGAGCACGTCCATCAGCCCGTAGATCAGCGAGAGCCCCGAGGCGGCGAGGAAGTAGACGGCGCCGAGAGCCAGTCCGGCGAGGAGCAGCGAGAGAAAGACGCTCATCGCGCACCCGCCACACCGAGGTGACGTCGCGTGAGAGCGGCGTCGTCGAGATCGCTCGCCGGACCTTGGTGAACGACGATGCCGTGGTCCAGCACCACGACGTGCGTGGCCAGGCGTCGCACGAGGGCCAGATTCTGCTCGACCAGCAGAATCGTCGAGACGCTCGCGACGCGCCCCAGGGTGTCGGCCAACTCGCTCACGATCTTGGGGGCCAACCCCTTCGACGGTTCATCGACCAGCAAGAGGGGCCACCGGTTGAGCAATACACGCCCGATCGAGAGCATCTGCTGCTGACCCCCTGAGAGGGTGCCGGCGCGCTGGCGGCGGCGATCTTTGAGTTCAGGGAACAGGGCGAAGACCTGGTCGTAGTCGGGCTCGCGGCGCTGCTCGGCCAGGCGCAGGTTCTCCGCGACGGTGAGACCCGCGAAGACGTCACGGTCTTCGGGTACGTAGCCCACACCGAGGTGCACGACGCGATGGGTCGCGAGACCGTCCGCGTCGTGTCCCAGAATCTCGACGTGCCCGGTGCGCGGCACCAGGCCCATCAGGGCGCGCAGGGTCGTCGTCTTGCCCACGCCGTTGCGCCCGAGGAGTGCGGTCACCCCGCCCGACTCCACCAGGAGATCAACACCCTGGAGGATGTGCGAGCCCGACAGGCTCACGTGGAGATCGGTGGCCTCGAGCGCGTTCACAGCGGCTGACCCAGGTAGGCCTGTTGCACGTTCTCATCGGCGACGACCGCGTCGGGCTCTCCGTGGGCGAGCAGCCGTCCCGAGTCGAGAACCGCGATGCGCTGGGCGAGGCCGATGACGACCGCCAGGTGGTGCTCGACCATGACAACCGTGCGTCCCTCGCCGTGCAGCTCGCCGACCAGCTCGCTCAGCGCCGCGATATCGTGCGTGTTCACCCCGGCCATTGGCTCGTCGAGCAAGAGGGTGCGAGCGTCGCTCGCGAGCAGGATCGCGAGCTCGAGCTTGCGCTTCTCGCCGTGAGAGAGCACACCGGTGACGACGTCGCGCTGACTGGCCAGGCCCACCCGTTCCAGAGCCTCACGCGCGGCCGTGCTGTCGGCGCCGTCGCGCCGTGGCGCTCTCCAGAAGTTGGCGG
>DATIVP010000187.1:0-1623 GCA_035465755.1 Acidimicrobiales bacterium
GGGTCTGCGCTTCGATCGGCCCGCGGACTCGCTCTCGACGATCGAGATCCGCCGACTGCACCGGGCGATCGCCGAGGTCCTGGGCGAGGCCATCAAACACGGGGGATCGACCCTCGAGGACGAACAGTTCGTCGACCCCGACGGCAACCCGGGTCGCTACCAGGAATTCCACCAGGTTTACGGCCGCGAGGGCCTGCCGTGCTTTCAGTGCCGTCGCCCGATCCTGCGTGTGACCTTTCGCCAGCGATCGACGTACTACTGCGAGAACTGCCAGAGCTAACCCGCGAGCGCGCGAGGTTCCCCCACGGCCCTCGGCGCGTTAGGTGAGTACCACGAATGGCCAATCCATCACAAACCAACTTTGTCGGGGGGCTAGCGTTTACCCGTGTTTCTTAAGCGACTGACAATGCGAGGGTTCAAGTCCTTCGCCGACCTGACGGTGCTCGACTTCGAGCCGGGCGTGACGGCGGTCGTCGGTCCGAACGGCTCGGGCAAGTCCAACGTCGTCGACGCGGTGACCTGGGTGCTGGGCGCGCAGAGTGCGCGGGCCCTGCGCAGCGCGAAGATGGATGACGTCATCTTCATGGGCACGGCCAACCGTGCGGCGCTGGGACGCGCCGAGGTGTCGCTCACGCTGGACAACTCCTCGGGGCGCCTGCCCATCGACGGAGCCGAAGTGACGATCTCGCGCACACTCTTTCGCAACGGCGAGTCCGACTACGCGATCAACGGCACGACCTGTCGACTCCTCGACGTCCAGGACCTGCTCAATGACTCGGGAGTCGGCCGCCAGCAGCACATGATCATCGGCCAGGGCCAGCTCGACTCGATCCTCAACTCGAATCCCGAGACGCGCCGCGCCGTGATCGAAGAGGCCGCTGGGGTCTTGAAGCACCGGCGTCGCAAGGAGCGCAGCGAGCGCCGCCTCGCCCAGACCCAGGAGAACCTCGAACGCCTCGGCGACCTGGTGCGCGAGGTGCGCCGTCAGATGCGTCCCCTCGAGCGCCAGGCCGTCTCGGCGCGCCACTTCGCCGAGGTCGAGTCCGAACTTCGCTCCGCGCGCCACGCGCTCTTCGCCGAGCGGCTGGCGACGTTCAACGCGCGACGCCTCGAGCTCGACGCCCAGCTCGTGGGCATCGCCGAGCGTGAGCGCGAAGTGCGCCAGCGTCTGGCGACCCTCGACGCCCAGGCGCAAGCCGCCGCGGCCGAGATGGCCAGTCGTCGCGAAGAGATCCTGGCCTCGACCCTCGGGGTCCTGGCCGGGCTGGTCGAGCGCGCGCGCGGCAGTGCCTCGGTCATCGACGAGCGGCGCCGCGCGCTACGCGCGGCGCTCACCGCCGCCGCCGACGAGAACGTCATCGCCACCCTCGAAGCCGACGGGGCGAAGCTTGCCATCGACCTGGCTGCGCTCGAGGTCGACGAGGCCGACATCGCGACCCAGCGTCGTGGCCTGGAAGAGGCGCGCCGCGACCTGGCCGCGCGCGAGGCCGACTTCGCCGCGACCTACGGGGCTGACTCCGACGAGGCCGACGAGGCCACGTTCGCCGCGCTCGAAGAGCGTCGCGCGACACTGATGCGCTCGGTGGCGAACCTGCGCGACGCCCAGGACAAGGCCTCAGTTCG
>DATIVP010000188.1:0-22049 GCA_035465755.1 Acidimicrobiales bacterium
GTTCATCGAGCACGCCCAGGCGGAGGCCGAAGCCAAGGCCCGCGAACTGACCACCGCCGCCCAGGAGAGGGCTCGCGAGATCATCGTCGAGGCGCGCAGTCGCGCCGAGGACGAGGTCAACCGACTCAACGGCCTCAAGCAACGCCTCAGCGAGGACGTCGACAAGCTGGCCCGCCAGCTCGACGCGGAGCGCACTCGCCTGGCGGGTGTGCTCAGCGAGTTCAGCCGATGGGTCGACACCGCGTTCCACGTCAGTGAGACCTCGCGTCCGGCACCCTCGGCGAGTCCCTCGGCCACGCCTCCGCCGCCGACCCCCGCCCCGGCCTCGACCGCGAGCACCCCGCCTGCCGCCCCCAGCGCGAGCGTGCGTGAGGTCCCCGCCCCGACCGACAACGCGGGCCCCGCCACGGCTCCCCAGCAGACGATCGGCCAGGTCCTCAACTTCGAAACTCGCGAGGATCGCTCCTGATCGAGCGCGTGACTGCTAGGGTGCGGCGCGCACTCTAAACCAAGGAGTTTCCATGTCGTCGAGCGCCCGCCCCAAGGCTCCCGTGAAGAAGTCCCCCGCCAAGACCTCCGCCGCGCCCGCCAAGGGCACGTCGAAGACGGCCAAGTCAACCGCGAAGAAGGCCCCGGCCAAGGCCGTGGCCAAGAAGGCGCCGGCCAAGAAGGTGCTCGCGAAGAAGGCGCCCGCGAAGAAGGCGCCCGCCAAGAAGGCCCCGGCGCCCGCGAAGAAGGCACCGGCCAAGGCCGTGACGAGTTCGCGCGCCACCTCCGCCGCCAAGGCCGCCGAAGCCAAGGCCAAGGCCCTCGCCGCCGCGAAGGCCAAGAAGGAGAAGGAGGCCAAGGCCAAGGCCGAGGCCAAAGAGCGAGAGATCCAGCGCAAGGCCCGTGAGAAGGCCGCCGCCGAGGCGAAGAAGCAGCGCGAGATCGAGGCGAAGCGCCGGGCGATCGAGGCGGAGAAGGCGCGTAAGCAGCGCGAGATCGAACGGCGCCACCAAGAGGAGTTGAAGCGACAAGAGCGCAGGGAGGCCGAGGAGCGCAAGCGTCAAGAGGCCCTCGAGCGCAAGATGCACTCCAAGCCCTACGCCGACGACCCGGCGTTCCTGGCCGAGGTGCGCGACGCGCTGATCGAGGCGCGCACGGTCACCGCGGCCCAGATCACGGTGAGTGAGACCGAGGCCGACGAGATGCTCGTCGACCGCGAGCGCCTCGAGTACGACGACGAGGACGGCTCGAGCGTCGCCTCGGACATCCAGCGCGATCAGCTCAAGGAGTTCGCGGCCGCGCTGCGCACGAAGATCGACGAGATCGACGTCGCCCTCGCGCGCGTCGACGACGGCAGTTACGGACGCTGCGACGAGTGCTACGAGCCCATTTCCAAGGCCCGTCTCCTCGCGCAGCTGCCCGTGTTCACCTGCGTGTCGTGTCGCGCCGCGGTCTAGACCTGCGCGTCAACAACGCCGTCGTGGCGACGGCTCTGATCGTGACCGCGGCCGACGCGCTCACCAAGGCGTGGGCGCGGCATTCGCTGGCGAGCCACGATGTGCACGTGGGCGGGTTGATCTGGCTGCGCCTCGAGTACAACCAGGGGGTCTCGTTCTCATTCGGACGATTTGGAGCGCTCACCACGATCGTGACGCTGGTCGTGGCCCTCGTCGTCGCCGTGGTCTCGATGCGTGCACGCCCCGGAGTGTCCTCGGTCGGATTCGGTCTGCTGATCGGCGGGGGAGTGGCCAACGTTATCGACCGGCTCGCGGCGAGTCCGCACGTGGTCACCGACTTCGTGGCGGTGGGATCGTTTCCGGTCTTCAACCTCGCTGACGCGGCGATCACGGTGGGGTTCATCGTGCTCCTGGTGGCGGTCTTGTCGGGTGAGAGGCTGGTCAGGTGAGCGACGAGGATGACGCCGAGGTCCTCGAGCTGGTCGTCCCCGAGACCCTCGCGGGGTGGCGCGCAGATCGCGCCCTGGCGATGCTCACGGGCCGCTCGCGCGCCGAGACCCTGCGCTTCGTCGAGGCGGGACTCGTCACCCTGGGCGGTCGTGTCCTGACCAAGGCGGCGACGCCCCTCGAATCGGGTCAGCACCTCGAAGCGGTGATCCCCCCGCTGCCCAGCGGCAAGGTCGAGCCCGACGCCTCGGTCAACGTGGCCGTGGCGCTCGAAGACGACGACTTCGTTGTGGTCAACAAGCGGCCCGAGCAGGTCGTGCACCCCGGCGCGGGCCAGGCGACTGGCACCCTGGTCGCCGGACTGCTCGCGCGCTATCCCGAGATGGCCCAACTCGTCGAGATGGGACTGTGCGAGGCGCCGCGACCGGGGATCGTGCACCGTTTGGACAAGGGGACCTCGGGTCTGCTCGTCGTGGCGCGAACGCCCGAGGGGTACCTCTCGCTCTCCTCGCAGGCCTCATCGCACACGATGGAGCGCACCTACTGGGCGATGGCCGAGGGGCACCTGAGCGACGACCGAGGGGTCATCGACGCCCCGATCGGACGCTCGCTGCGCGAGCCGACGATGATGGCGGTGCGCGCCGACGGGCGCGTCGCACGCACCCACTACGAGGTGGTTGAGCGTCTCGACGCGCCCCACGCGGCCACCCTGGTGGAGTTGCGCCTCGAAACCGGACGCACGCACCAGATCCGCGTCCACCTGGCGGCGATCGGCCATCCGGTCGTCAACGACCAGCGCTACGGGCACCGTCGTGAGCGGCGCCTCGCCGAGGGGCGGTTCTTCCTGCACTCGCGATCGCTCGCGCTGCGCCACCCGCGCACCGACGAGGTCGTCAGTGCGATCGCGGCACTGCCGGATGATCTGGTGGCCCTGGTGGGCGGGACCCGCTGGGCCTAGGCGACGTCGTGGGCCGCGACGACGCTCTCGTCGTCGCGCAGCAGGGCGAGCGCCTCTTCCTCGGCCCGGCGCACTCGCCGCACGCCGATGTCGAGCTTGTTGGCGGTCGCCTGCAGCGACAGCGGCGTCGATCCGTTGAGCCCGAAGCGCAGGTTCAGCACCTCGCGCTGGAGGTCGTTGAGACGATCGAGCGCGCCGTGGAGCTGGTCGTCGAGCATCGTCTGCTCGATCTCGCCGACCCAGTCGTGCTGGCTCGGCGCGACCAGGTCGCCCAGAGTCGTCGCTGAGTCCGAGGACGCCGGCTGGTCCAGGCTGGCGGTGACGCCGGCCAGGCCGTGCAGGTTCTCACGCTCGGCCTTGGACATGCCGGTGGCCTCGGTCAGTTCGTCGTCGGTGGGCTTGCGCCCAAAGAGTGACGTCAACTCGGCCGTGGTGGCTTCGAGGCGCTGGAGCTGCTCGCCGACCTCGAGGGGGATGCGGATGGTGCGACCGTGCTGCTGGACGGCGCGCTGGAGGGCCTGACGGATCCACCAGGTCGCGTAGGTCGAGAACTTAAAGCCCCGCTCCCAGTCGAACTTCTCCACCGCGCGCAGCAGGCCGAACGTGCCCTCCTGGACGAGGTCGATCATCTCGACGCCGCGGTCCTGGTAGCGGCGGGCCCAGTGCAGGACCAGGCGCAGGTTCGCCGCGACCATCTGCTTCTTGGCCTCTTCGTCGCCGGCGGTGACCCGCTTGGCGAGTTCGACCTGTTCGTCGTAGTTCGGCATGGGGTAGCGGTCGAGGTCGCGCATCAACAGGCCCAACATGTCGTTGGTGTTTACTGCGCTTCGACGGACTGTCGTCATGGCCCCTCCTCGCTGGTGGCACGCGTTCGCTGGTATTTCTCCTACGGACGCATATCTAATTTACCACGCCCGCGCGCGTTGATCAAGGCATCGCGGCGCTGTGCGTGCGCCGCAACGGTGCCGCGCCGCGCACCTGATCAACCATGTCGGCCAGGGTGAAGCTCGCGAGGTGCTCGCGCATGTGCGCGCCCACGTCGGCCCACACCGCTCGCAACACGCACTGGCCCTCGTGGTCGCAGGCGCCGTCAGCGTGGGGTTCACCGAAGTCGCCGGCGACGATCGGGCCGTCGACGGCGGCAACGACCTCGGCCAGGGTGATGTCTTCGGCGCTGCGCGCGAGCACGTAGCCCCCGCCGACGCCGCGCTTGGACTGGACCAGGCCGACGCTTTTGAGAGTGAGCAGGATCTGTTCGAGGTAGGGCTGGGGCAGACCAGTGCGTTCGGCCAGGTCGCGGACGGAAACGGGGGTGGAGCGGTTGTCGCGCAGGGCCAAGCTGAGCAACGCGCGACTCGCGTAGTCCCCGCGGGTGGAAACTCTCACGCAGGAAGTCTAGTGACGGGTTTCCACCGGGGTTGGCCGATGACCGGCCCCGCGTCTGGCACACTGCGTAGGTGGAAGAAGAGCGAAACGACAACGTGTCGGTCAACCCCGACCAGGTGCTGTCACCCGGCGAAAACACCGAGTCGACCGGCGAAGTGACCGACGAGACCACGGATTTCATCAGCCAGCCGGCCAAGGTGATGCGCATCGGCTCGATGGTCAAGACCCTGCTCGACGAGGCGCGAAGCGCCCCCCTCGATGAGGCGGGCCGGGGTCGGCTGCGCGAGATCTACGAGACCTCGATTCGCGAACTCTCGAGTGCGCTGTCGGCGGACCTCTCGGGGGAACTCGCCCGCATGGCGCCGCCCTTCGTCGATGGTGTTCCCACCGAGTCAGAGCTGCGCATCGCCCAGGCGCAACTGGTGGGCTGGCTCGAAGGCCTCTTTCACGGCATCCAGGCGTCTCTCTTCGCCCAGCAGGCCGCGGCGGCCGCCCAACTGGAGAAGATGCGCGATCGGGCGCTCAACTCCGGGGGCACCGACCCGCGCGCGGGCACCTACCTCTAGGGGCGTGATGAGAACGCGCGCCGGGCGCCCGGTCCTACGGGACGCGGCGGATTCGTGATGGGTGAGAGCTTCGTCCATCTTCACAACCACACCGAGTATTCGATGCTCGACGGCGCCGCGCGCATCGAGGACATGGTCCTCGCGGCCAAGGCAGACGGTCAGAACGCCATCGCCATCACCGACCACGGGAACCTCTACGGGGTGATCGACTTCTACCAGAGCGCGCGCAAACATGGGGTGACGCCGATCCTCGGACTCGAGGCCTACATGGCCGCGTCCAGTCGATTCGACCGACCCGCACGTCGCGGCAAGATCGACGACACCGGGGGAGAGACCGAGGGCGGCCAGAAGCTCTATCACCACCTGACGCTGCTCGCCGAGACCAATGAGGGGTACCGGAACCTGCGCGAACTCTCGTCGATGGCCTACCTGGAGGGCTACTACTACAAGCCCCGCGTGGACTGGGAATTGCTCGAGCGCTACGGCGGGGGACTGATCGCGACGTCGGGCTGCCTCGGCGGCGTCGTCCTGCAGGCCCTCGTGCGCGACGACTACGACAAGGCCCGCGACCTGGCCGCGCGCCTGCAGGGCATCTTCGGACGCGACAACTTCTTCATCGAACTCCAAGACCACGGACTCGCCGAGCAGACTCGCACCAATCCCCAGCTGGTGCGAATCGCGCGCGAGATCAACGCGCCCCTGCTAGCCACCAACGATCTGCACTACGTGCGCCACGGCGACGCCGAGATGCACGACGCACTGCTCTGCATCGGCACGGGATCGCTGGTGGCCGATCCCGAGCGTTTTCGCTTCGCCAGCGATCAGCACTACCTCAAGAGCGCCGCCGAGATGCGCTACCTCTTTCGCGAGCTGCCCGAGGCGTGCGACAACACGCTGGCGATCGCCGAGCGGGTGAACGTCACCATCGAGTTCGACAACGACGCGCTGCCCGAGTATCCGATCCCGCCCGAGTTCGCCGGCGCGACGCACAAAGACGGCGCCAACGCGTTGTTGCGTGAGCTGTCGATGCGCGGCGCCCGCGAGCGCTACGGCGACGTGCTCTCACGAGAGGTGCTCGATCGCCTCGACTACGAACTCGGCGTCATCGCCGACATGGGCTTTTCGGACTACTTCCTCGTCGTCTGGGATCTGATTCGTCACGCCCGTGAACGCGGGATTCGCGTGGGTCCAGGCCGTGGTTCGGCCGCAGGGTGCTGCGTGGCCTACTGCCTGCGCATCGTCGACCTGGACCCGATTCGCTACGGACTGATCTTCGAGCGATTCCTCAATCCGGGCCGCAAGCAGATGCCCGACATCGACATGGACTTCGACGAGCGCTACCGCGGCGACATGATCCGCTACGCCGCCGAGCGCTACGGCAGCGACCACGTGGCCCAGATCGTCACCTTCTCGACGATCAAGGCGCGCGCCGCGGTGCGCGACGCGGCGCGCGTGCTCGGCTATCCGCCCCAGCTCGGCGACAAGATCGCCAAGGCCATGCCGCCGCTCGTCATGGGTCAGGATCTGCCCCTCGAGGCGTGCTTCAGCCCGATGGCCGGCTACGAGGGGCGCTACGCCGAGGCGGCCGAACTTCGCTCCCTCTACTCGGGCGACCCCGAGGTCACCCACGTCATCGACGTGGCCAAGGGCTTCGTCGACAAGCGTCGCCAGGACGGGATCCACGCGGCGGCGGTCGTGATCACCAAGGAGCCGGTGCTCGAGTACGTGCCGGTCCAGCGAAAGGCCGGCCCGAACGGTTCGATCGAGGACGCGCCGATCGTCACGCAGTACGAGGCGACGGCGATCGAGAAGCTCGGTCTTCTGAAGATGGACTTCCTCGGGCTGCGCAACCTCGCGATCATCGAGCGCACCCTCGATCACATCCGGCGTCGCCACGGCGTCGACGTCGACATCGACCACGTGCCCCTCGACGACGCCAAGGTCTACGCGATGCTCCAGCGCGGCGACTCGATCGGCATCTTCCAACTCGAGGGCGACAAGATGCGCCAGTTGATGCGCCGCCTGGCGCCGACGAGCTTTGACGACATCGCGGCCCTGGTGGCCCTGTACCGGCCGGGTCCGCTCAGCGAGAACGTGCACAACGACTACGCCGACCGAAAGAACCACCGCCAGGACGTCAGCTTCGACCACCCGGACTTGAAGGAGATCCTCGGCGAGACCTACGGGCTGATGATCTACCAAGAGGACATCATGCGCGTGGCCACCAAGATCGCCGGCTTCTCCATGACCGAGGCCGACGACCTGCGCAAGGCCTGCTCGAAGAAAATCCGCGAGATGATTCAGGCCCAGCGAACGAAGTTCGTCGAGGGCGCCGAGCGTGAGGGCTACGGTCACGCGCTCGGCGAAGCGATCTTCAACAAGATCGAACCTTTCGCGGACTACGCGTTCAACAAGAGCCACGCCTATGGGTACGCGCTGATCGCCTACCAGAACGCCTGGCTCAAGGCGAACTACCCGGTCGAGTACATGGCCGCGCTGCTCACGTCGTTTCGCGACGACAAGGACAAGGCGGCGATCTACCTCAACGAGGCGCGCCAGATGGGGATCACGGTCGGCGTGCCCGACATCAATCACTCCGACGCCGACTACTCGCCGAGCCCGACCCAGGACAAGACGATCCTCTTCGGACTGGCCGCGGTGCGCAACGTCGGCGAGTCGCTCGTGGAGAAGATCGTCGCCGAGCGCGACGCCGGTGGGGAGTTCACGTCGATCTATGACTTCGTGCGACGCGTCGACCCGGTGGTGCTGAACCGACGTACAATGGAATCCCTGATCAAGGCCGGTGCATTTGACGCCATGGGCCTACCGCGCCAGGGACTTCTCCTGCGCGTCGACGAGATCGTCGAGGTGACCATGGCGCGCCGTCGCGACCTGGCGCTGGGGATCTCGACCCTCTTCGCCTTCGGCGACGGCGACGGGCGCGACGATTGGGAAGGCACGGAGATCCCCGTTGGTGACCTCGAATTCGAGTCGGCCGTCAAATTGGACTTCGAGCGCGAGATGCTGGGCACCTTCATCTCGGATCATCCGCTCTACGCCGTCGAGTCGGCGCTGGCGGCCAAGACCGATGGCACCATCGTCTCCGTGCGCGAGCGCGCTGAGGAACTGGCGCGCCTCGGGCGTCCCGTGACCGTCGGGGGACTTCTCACCGAGGTTCAGATTCGCACGACCAAGTCAGGTCAGCAGTACGCGCGAGTCGTGCTCGAGGACCTGGGCGGAGCGATGGAGATCATCTTCTCGGCGCGCAAGTTCGAAGAGTGCAGCGGGTTTCTCGCCAAGGACAACGTGGTTCTGATCAAGGGCCGCCTCGACCACCGCGACGACGAGGTGCGATTCAGCGCGCTGGACGTGACCCAGTTGCGCGCGGCCCGCCTCGACGAGGAGTTGCGTTTGACCCTGCGCCCCGAGGATCTGACCGCGAGCACGATCGCCACCTTGCGTGAGATCCTGGTGCGCTATCCGGGACCCTCACCAGTCATTGTCGAGACCGGCACGTCGGGAAAAGCCTTCAAATTGGGCCCGGAATTCAATGTCAACATCGCAGGCGTGGTCGGGGATCTTCGCAGTGAATTCGGGCGAAATGTGATCAAGGCCTAGCCCAGATCGCCAGGGTCGCTTCGACCTCTAGAATGGTGTCCTATGGCAATGACCGTCACCACGAAGGACACCACCGCCCTCAGCGACGCGGAACTCGCCGAAATGGCCGACCTCTGCGTCGACCGTGAGCCCAACTTCGACATTGGCTTCCTCTCCAAGCAGCGCGAGGAGTGGGTACTGGTCACGTGCGCGCGCGAGGGGAGCAAGCTGCGCGGCTACTCCTTTGGCACGCTCGAGCGCATCGGGGGCACGCCGTCGCTGCTGCTAGGCCTGCTGCTTGTTGAGCGCAACGCGAAGAGTGACCAGACGCTCAAGGCCATCTTGCACGACCAGTTTCGCCGGGCGCTGCTCGCCTTCCCGGACGAGGACGTGCTCTTGGGCGCACGCCTGACCGCGCCCGACGGTTTTCGCGCCTTCATGGGCCTCGAGGAGATCGTGCCGCGCAAGGGGTATCGCCCGACCGGTGAAGACCGGGCGTGGGGCCGCCGCCTGGCCAAGCGCTTCGGCGCCGAGAAGGCAATCGACGACCAGACCTTCGTGATGACCCTGCCGGCGGGCCCGGTGGGATGTCTGGACTACGTCGCCGCCAAGGGCGCGATTCCCGAAGGCGCCGAGGAGTTCTTCGAAGGCCTCGAGCCTCACAAGGGCCAGCGGCTGGTGGTCTTTGGCTGGGCCATGGCCGAGGCGCTCGCCTCGGGCAAGCTGCCGCGCTAACTAGTTGCGCGGCAGCAGTCCGGTGCAGCTCTTGTAGCAGTGCCCGTCGATGGGTGAGGACAACGTCGTCAACACGTAGGTCGGTCGAAAGCCCAACGCCGTGCTGAGTTCTTTGCCCGCGAGCGATGTTCGCCTCGTGGCCTCCATGGTGCGAATCGCGTGGGAGTCCTCGCACAGCAGCCAGACGTCGTCGCCGAACCAGCCAAAGCGCACCCAGGTCGAGCCGTCCTCGATGCGCCGCAGCAACTGGGGACCACGATCCGCGGCGATCAGTGCGACGCTGGGTCGTTCGCCGCGAAACTCCCAGTAGGGCGCACTCGGGCCGCGAAAGCCGAAGAGTGGCCCGTCGGAGGGTGTCGCCAACTCCTCGAGCCACTTGCGCACCCGCCGGCCGTGGTACGTGCCAAGACGACGCGGCAGTTCGGCCAGGCTGACCGCTTCGGGCAGGGCGAGGTCGGTGCGCTCGATGTCCTCGGCGAGTTGGCCTTCGACGACGTCGAATGCGACGAGGTCGGTCTCGAGGTCGTCTGGCCAGGGAATGCGCCAGCGCACGATCGTTTGCGAGGCGAGGTCCACCACCGTCGTCGACTCGTTCGTCGATCCCAGGACGAGCCCGAACATCGTCGAGCCTGGCGTGAGATCCACGGTGGGGTAGTGGGGCATGCGCTCGACGAGTTGGCGAATGGCCCGGGCCGCCGGGTCGCGCGAGAAGAGCGCCATCAGTGTGCTAGCTCCTCGAGCTGCGAGCTGAGTTCGGCGACGCTGCGCGCCGGTAGCTGGCAGGAGCCGCCGCGACAGAGGTAGGCCGCGCCAGTCTGGCGGCCATCGAGGAGGGGAGAGGAGTTGGAGCCGGTGATGAGGACGCTGCGGGGCACGACTGACAATCGTAGGTGCTCGAGGAGCTCGCTCGGCGGGCCCGGCACGACGATCTCGACGCCGTCGAGGGCGAAGCGTGCCGCACTCACGAGATCGGACACCGCGCGCGGGTGCTGGCTGATCAGCGTCGCCACCAGGGCGACGAGTCGCTGGGCCACCGCCAGGCGGTCAGGATCGGCGTCCACGAGGGCGAGTCGTGCGAGGGCGCGCGTGGCCGTGGCGTGACCCGAGGGCCCGGCACCGTCGAAGATCTCCTTCGGGCGCGCCAGCAGGTCGGTGGCGAGGTCGCTCGAGGAGAAGACGCCGGCGCCGAGATGGGGATGCTGGGCGGTGGGCACCTCGCCGTCCCAGTAGTGGGCGAGGAGGTAGTCGGCGCTCTCGCGCGCGCGACGGAGCCAGAGGTCCTCGCCGGTCGCCTCAAAGGCGTCGAGGTGGGCGTCGGCCAAGGCGGCGACGTCGGCGAGCGTCGCGTGGGCGCCGTGGTGCTGAGTTCGATAGAGGACACCGTCGGCCACGTGGGTCGCGCCGAGCCCCTCGAGCAGATCGAGGGCGACTGAGCGATACGTGGTGTCGCGAAGGCTCAGGCACGCCGACGCGAACTGGGCGTTCCACTCGAGGATGACCTTGTCGTCACGCGCCGGCTGGACCCGCTGGGCGCGCGCGTCGCGCAACGCGTCCAACGCACCGGCGAGATCCTTCGGAGTCAGGAACGGCTCGTTGGGCCCGAGGCGAGGCACCGACCTCCCCTCCAGGTCGCCGGCCTCGGTAATCGTCCAGCGCTCCAGGACAAGCGAGAGATCCTCGGATCGCCCCCCCGAGCGCAACGCGTTGGCCACTTCATCGGGAGTCCAGGTAACGTGTCCGCCTTCGAGTCCGCCGGCGTCGGCGTCGAGCGACGCGGCGTATCCCCCGGGCACCGCCAGCTCGGCGACGACGAACGACAGCGTCGAGACGGCGACGTCCCGCCAGTCCTCTCTCGCGTAGCGGCGCGCGGCATTCGCGTAGGTCCGCGCGAGGAGCGCCTGGTCGATGAGCATCTTCTCAAAGTGGGGCACGTGCCACTGACGATCGACGCAGTAGCGCGCGAAGCCGCCACCGACGTGGTCGTAGAGACCGCGACGGGCCATGGCATCGAGCGTGAGCGCCACGGCGTCAGCGCCCGTGTCGTCGGCCTCGATGAGTGCCGCGACGAGTCCCGGATGGGGGAATTTCGGGGCGCCGGAGAATCCACCGTCGGGATCGAGGGTGTCGATCAGTTCGTCACGCAGACGCCCGCGCGCGGCATCGAGATCGAGCTCACCGTCGTGGGCCACGAGGTGGTCGACGAAGGCGACTTCGCGCACGAGCGCGTCACCCAGTTCCGCGGCCTGATCGATCACGGCGCTTCGCTGAACCTGCCACGCGTTGGCAAGGGCGCGCAGCAGGCGCGGAAATCCGACTTGATTGGGGCGGTCGTTGGGTGGGAAGTAGGTTCCCGTGAAGAACGGTCGGCCATCGGGCAACATGAAGACCGACATCGGCCACCCGCCGTGGCCGCTCGAGAGTTGTGTCGCGGTCATGTAGAGCGCGTCCACGTCGGGACGCTCCTCGCGGTCGACCTTGATGGGCACGAAGTGCTCGTTGAGCAGCGCGGCCGTCTCGTCGTCCTCGAAGGACTCGTGCGCCATCACGTGACACCAGTGGCACGCCGCGTAGCCCACCGAGAGAAAGATCGGCCGCTCGCTCGAGCGGGCCAGCTCGAGTGCGTCCTCGCCCCAGGCCCACCAGTCGACGGGGTTGTCCGCGTGATCACGAAGGTAGGGTGAGCCGAGCTGCTCCTTGACGTCACGAAGTCGTGGCACGTAGTGACCTTAGAGGCAGCGAACCCCCGTCTCGATGGGAGACGGCCGGAGGAGGTGGGAATGAGCAGTGCGCTTCAGTGGGGGATCATCGGCACCGGGCGCATCGCGCGCACCTTCGCGAGCGACCTCTCCCATATCGACGACGGTGTGGTCGCGGCGGTGGGATCTCGCAGCTTGACAACGGCCGAAGAGTTCGCCACCGAGCTCGGAGTCCCGGTCGCGCACGGATCGTACGAGGAACTCGTCGCCGACCCCCGCGTCGAGGCCGTCTACGTGGCGACGCCACACCCCATGCACTTCGCCAACGCGCGCCTCGCCCTCGACGCGGGAAAGCCGGTCCTGGTGGAGAAGGCCTTCACGATGACCGTCGACGAGGCTGTCGAGTTGGTGGCGATCGCCCGTGAACGCGGTCTGTTCCTGATGGAAGCGATGTGGAGCCGATTCCTGCCCCACATCGAGGCCTTGAGAGGGATCGTGCGATCCGGTGAACTGGGAGAGATCGTCGAGGTCATCGCCGATCACGGAAAGTGGTTCGAGAAGGACCCGACCTCGCGACTCTTCGCGCCCGAGCTCGGCGGGAGCGCGATGCTCGACCTGGGGGTCTATCCCGTGTCGTTCGCCTCGATGATCCTGGGCACGCCCGCCCGCGTCGCCGCGATGGTCACGCCGGCCTTCAGCGGGGTGGACGCGACCGCCTCGGCGGTGTTGGGATACGACAACGGAGCCCAGGCGATCGTCACGTGCACGTCATCTGCGCGCAGCGCCACCCGCGCGAGCGTGGTGGGGACGCTGGCGCGCGTCGAAATCGACGGCGATTTCTACGCGCCATCCTCACTGATGGTCATTCCTCGCTCCGGGGAGGTTCGCCGTCTCGATTTCGCGACCCAGGGACGCGGCCTGCAGTACCAAGCGAGCCACGTCGCGGCGCTTCTCGCCCAGGGGCGGACCGAGAGCGATGTCATGCCCTTGGACGAATCCATCGCCATCATGGGCACGATGCGAGGAATCATGGAATCCTGACGGACGACCTCGAAAACGGTGTCAATGGCCCACCTCGCCTGTACGTCATGTGCGCAGACGACATGCTATTTTCACCATCTGAGCGTTTCGTTCACGAGGCGTTCACGTAGTAATAAAACAAACGGTGCCGCGGGGCACCACAGAAGGGTTGGGGAGAATGAATTTGAGAACCGGAAGGACTCTCGCGTCCATTGCACTGGTCGGCAGTTTTGTCGTTGCCATGTTGCCTGAGGCGAGCAGCGCGGGAGCAGCCACCAAGACGGTGTCGGCGAGCACGTTCAACACGAGCTTTTCGACCATGAAGTACCTCAAGAGCGTCGTCGCCAAGGGCAAGGGCAGCATCGCCGTTATCCTGCCCGACACGGTGACGTCGGCTCGTTACACCGAGTTTGACGCGCCGTATCTCAAGGCCGCATTCAAGGCTGCGGGTATGACGACCAAGCAGTACGTGGTCCAAAATGCGCAGGGTAGCCCCAGCGTGCAGTACACCGACGCCCAGGCTGACATCGCCAAGGGCGCCAAGGTGCTGGTGCTGGACCCCCTCGACTCGACGACCGGAGCGGTGATTGAGGCCTACGCGCGTGCGCGTGGTGTGGCCGTGATCGACTACGACCGTCTGACTCTTGGCGGGGCGCGCAGCTACTACGTCAGCTTCAACAACGTCTCGGTGGGAACCCTCATCGGTACGGGTCTGATGAGCTGCATCAGCGCGTGGAACGTGAAGAGCCCCGTCGTCTACGTCATGCGCGGAGCGCCGACCGACAACAACGCGACGCTGTTCGCCCAGGGCTACAACGCGGTCTTGAACAAGAACGGCTTCAACGCCACGTCGGGCTCGTCGAACACGATCTTGGAGAACACGGGAACGTGGACCCCGAGCGTGGCCCTGACCGACTTCCAGGGTGCCTACACGGCCCACCCGAGCATCAACGCCGTGGTAACGCCGAACGATGAGAATGCGGCGCCGATCATCAGCTACCTGCAGTCAAAGGGCCTCGCCCCCAAGACAATCCCCTTCACGGGTCAGGACGCCACGTTGACCGGATTCCAGAACATCATCTCGGGCTACCAGTGTGGAACCGTCTACAAGCCGATCTGGCTCGAGGCTCAGGCCGCGGCCGCGCTTGCTATCTACCTGCGCGCGCACATCAAGCCGCCTAAGGGTCTCGTGAACGGCACCTCGACGGACTCGTCGGCGACCATCAACAGCCTTAAGAAGGTTCCGTCGGTCCTGCTGACCGCGACCTGGGTGACCGCGGCGACGGTGCAGAAGACCGTCATCAAGGACAAGGTCATCAAGGCGTCGGATCTGTGCACCAAGTCGGCACCGACCGTCGAGGGCAAGACAGTTCCGACGTACGCGGAGGACTGCACCACCTACGGCATCAAGTAGGCCAACATGACGAACAACCCCGGGCCATCAGGGTCGATGGCGTCCAACAGCGGACCTCCATCCCCTGGTGACCCGGGGTTGTCCTCGTCACTGCTGTCCCTGAGGGGAATATCGAAGAACTTCGGCGCGGTCCAGGCCGTCCAAGACATCAACCTCGACATTCTCCCGGGGAAGGTCACCGCCCTGCTCGGCGACAACGGTGCTGGCAAGTCGGTTCTGATCAAGACCATCTCGGGCATCTGGGCGCCGTCGAGCGGCCAGATGTACTGGAACGGTCAAGAGGTCCACGTCCACACTCCGCGCGACGCTGAGCATCTCGGCATCGCCACCGTGTACCAGGACCTCGCTCTGTGCGACAACCTCGACATCGTCCAGAACATGTTCCTCGGCCACGAAGAGACCAAGGTTGGTCTCCTCGACGAGATCAACATGGAGTTGACGACGAAGCAGACCCTGGCGGATCTATCGGTGTCGACCGTCAAGTCAGTGCGCCAGCTCGTGGGTTCCCTCTCCGGAGGTCAACGTCAGGCGATCGCGGTGGCCCGGGCGGTCATGCGCGATTCGCAGCTGGTGATCATGGACGAGCCCACCGCGGCACTTGGCGTGTCCCAGACTGCTCAGGTGCTGAGTCTGATCAAGCGACTGGCCGAACGGGGCATCGCGGTCCTCGTGATCTCGCACAACCTCAACGACGTCTTCCAGGTGGCCGACCGGGCCGCGGTCATGTATCTGGGGTCACTGGTCAGCTCCGGCCCCATCGCCAACTACGACACGTCGAGCGCCGTCGAGCTGATCACCACCGGTGAATCCAGCCGCGTACCGTCGACGAGCGTGGCGTCCTAACTGAACTGAAAGGTCTACCTTGTCGCTTCCCGCCGAGGACACCTCACTAGAACACCATCTCAACCAGAGCGATCCCGGCGTCTTGAGTCAGGTCCGCAAACTCTGGCGTGGCGACAGCGGCATGGTGCCGATCGTCCTGGGACTCGCCATCCTCGTCATCTACTTCCAGGTGCGAAACTCCGTCTTCCTGTCGGCCGGAAACGTGACGAACCTTTTCGTCCAGGCAACGGTCTTCATCCTGCTCGGCATGGCCGAGATCTGGCTCTTGTTGCTTGGCGACATCGACTTGTCGGTGGGCTACACCATGGGCGTGGGTGCGGCGATCACCGTGATCCTCGTCGACCACCAGTTCCACTGGCCGTGGTACGCGGCCTTCGCCGTGACGCTCCTCGCGACGACGGGCATCGCCACACTGCAGGGGCTCATCGTCATCTTCTTTCGATTGCCATCGTTCATCGTGACCCTGGCCGGGCTCTTGTTCTGGGAGGGAATGCTGATCAACCTCGTCGACCACCAGGGCATCGGCGGTTCGATCTCCAATGAGAACAAGGTCTTGTACAACCTCGTGAACGGGAACTTCACGACCGTGTTCACCTGGATCTTCATGGTGGTCGTGGTTGTCTTCATGGCCCAGTCCATGGTTCGTGCCGACCAGCGACGGCGTTCGAGTGGGCTGGTGACCCGGCCACGGCTGGTCATGGCCTTCAAGATCGGTGCGCTCGCGGTAGCCGGCATCGCACTCGCGCTGCTGTTCAACGCCGATCGTGGCACGTTCATCGTTTTGCAGGGAATGCCCTACGCGATACCGATCGACTTCGCGGTGCTCGCGGCGGGCAGCGTCATCCTCACGAAGACCAAAGCGGGGCGCTACATCTACGCCATCGGTGGCAACAGCGAGGCGGCGCGCCGCTCGGGCATCAACGTCAATCGCTACCGCCTGCTGGCCTTCGCCCTGACGGGTCTGACGACCGGTATCGCCAGCTTGCTCTATGCGTCTCGACTGGGCGGCATCTCGGACAACATCGATAGCTCGCTCGTTCTTTACGCCGTCGCTTCCGCGGTGATCGGGGGCACCAGCCTCTTTGGCGGTCGCGGCAAGATGATCCACGCGGTCATCGGCGGCATCGTCATCGCGACGATCTACAACGGGATGGCCCTGATCAGTATCGGACCGGCCACGCAATACATGGCGATTGCCCTGGTTCTTCTGGCCGCCGTCACGATCGACTCGATCGCGCGTCGCGGCAGCACCACGAACTGAATCACTCGCGATCCACTCGCTCAAAAGAGATTGGCGAGGTCCGCACGTCGGATCTTGCCGTTGGGCGTACGGGGAATCGCCGCGACGTAGCGGATCTCCTTGGGCTTGGCCCACGGTCCGATACGGTCGGCGGCCACGTCTCGCAACTCGTCATCGCAGTGCGAGCCGTCAGTGACGACCAGGGCTACGACGCGCTCGCCCCACTCGTCGTCGGCGAGTCCCGTCACCGCGACATCTCGCACGACGGGCACGCTCGCCAGCGCGGTTTCGAGATCCTCGGGCCAGACCTTCTCGCCCCCGGTGTTGATCACGTAGGCGAGCCGTCCGCGCACGCGAACTCGCCCGTCGTCGACCTCGCCGCCATCGCCGGTGGGGAACCAGTCGTCGCGCCCGTCGGGGCCGGTGGCGCGCGGGCGCGCTGCGTCGCGGTAGGAGCGAAAGAGGGTGGGGGTGCGCACGAGGAGCTCGCCGCCGACGCTCGCCACCTCGACGCCCGCCAGCGGGTAGCCGTCGTAGACGATCCCTGAACCCGTCTCTGTCATTCCCCACGTCGTCACGACATTCGCGGCCAGCGCGTGGGGCGGTCGGGCGCCGCCGAGGAGGACGGTCTCATAGCCCGATAGGTCATAGCGCGCCAGTTGTGCGCGCACGACGGCCACGTGGGTCGCGCCGCGCCGCGGCCCGTCACTGACGTACTGCGCGTCGCCCCACACCAGGGCGCCGTTGGCGAGTATCGCGCGTAGCAGAACCGCCAGCCCGCCGATGTGCGTGGCGGGAAGACACGGGTACCACACGGGCGCGGCGCCGTGGGCGAGCGCCGACTGGGTCATCACCGCGCTCGCCTCGAGGGCGTCCCACGTCAGTTCGGCGGCCTTGGGTCGTCCCGAGGAGCCCGACGTGAGCATGACGACTCCGACGTCCGCGTCGACGGGACGACCGTCGTCGAGCGCCACCGGCCCGGATCCGTCGTCGAGGTGGGTCGCGCCCAGCGCGGCGAGCTGCGTCGCACGTTGGCGCGACGAGAGTCGCCGGTCGAGGATGCAAATGGCGCGGCGCGAGTCAACGTGGTGACGCAGGGCAACTTCGAGGTCGGGGCCGAGGTCGATGTCGAGGGCGATGAGCTCGGACACGCAGCGACCTTAGGTCGTCGACGGTTACTGTGATGCGAGGGGGGTCATGGCGTCACTACGACACGAACGGCGCATCGCGGCCCCCGCCGACGTCGTGTGGGAGGTGGTGCGGCGCCCCGAAGACATTGCGTCATGGTTTCCCGGTATCACCGAGGTGACCGTGGAGGGTACAACCCGTACGATCACGACGGCCACCGGCCTGGTGATCCCCGAGCGCATCATGGCCATCGATGACACGCTGCGTCGATTCGCCTACACCATTACCGCGCCGCTCTATCGCTTCCACCTGGGAGTGATCGACGTCTTCGATCTCGGAGAAGACAATTCCCTGTGCGTGTATTCGACGACGGCCGAGCCCGACCTTCTCTGCCTGGTGGTGGCGGGCGCGACGGCGGCGGCGCTCGAGGAGATCGAGCGCCTGGCCCTGAGGGCAAGGAGTAGTTAGTGGGACGCAAGATCCTCTTCGTCACGACCGATCAGCAGCGCTACGACACGCTGGGCGTGCACGGCGGCATCGCGCGCACACCCGTGATCGACTCGCTCGCCGTTTCCGGCATTCGCTACGAGCGCTGCCAGCCGGCGTCGGTGGTGTGCATGCCCTCTCGCGCTTCGATGCTGACCGGTCAGTACCCGTCGCGCCACGGCGCCTGGATGAACGGCGTGCCGCTCGCCGTTGACGCGCCGTCCGTCGCCGAGAGTCTCAAGGACGCCGGCTATGCGACGGCGCTGGTCGGCAAGGCCCACTTCGAGCCCTTTCTCGACCCCTTCGGGCGATTCGTCGAGAACGCCCTCTCGAACCTTGGCGTGCCGACCGTCGAGCAGAGGTGGTTCGACGGGCGTCTCGGACCACACCGTGGATTCGACTTCATGGAGACGGCGACCCACGGCGTGGCCGGGCCACTGCACTACGCGTCCTGGATGCGCCGCGAGCACCCCGACGCGCTCGCGGGCTTCTATCCGGTGCTCGACAACGATTTCAACGTGAACGCCGCCGGAGGCGGCGACACCGGCGCGCCACAGGTCGCGCTCAACCCGGTGCCGCGCGAGTGGTACCACACGGACTGGGTGGCCGATCGCACGATCCGCTGGCTCACGGCCCAGCCTGACGACGCCGACTGGTTCTGCTGGATGAGCTTTCCCGATCCCCATCACCCGTGGGATCCTCCGGCCGCCGAGCGACAGCGCATCGACTGGCGCGACGTGGAGCTGCCGGCGAACTACCCGCGTTCCAGAGAGGAGCGGGAGGCCATCCTCGAAGCGAAGTCGCGGCACTGGCGCGCCTGGTATGACGGTCGCCTCGTGAGCAACTACGAGGCGCCGGCGCGATGGGTGCCGGCGACACTGACCGAGGACCAGGTGCGCGAGGTGAATGCTCTCAACGCGATCGAGGTCGAGTTGATCGATGAGGCCATTGGCCGCGTCCTCGCCGCGGTCGATAGTCGGGGCTGGTCCGAGGACCTCGACGTCGTCTTCACCACGGATCACGGCGAGTTCCAGGGTGACTACGGTCTGCTCTTCAAGGGCCCCTATCACGTCGACTCGTTGATGCGCCTGCCGCTCATCTGGCGTCCGGCACCGGCGGCCCGCGTCGCGCCGGCGGTGGTGAGTGGGCCCGTGAGCCTGGTGTCGCTCGCGGCGACGTTCCTCGCGATCGCGGAACGACCCGCGCCGACCTGGGTGGAGGCGCCCGCGCTGCCCACCGACGACAGCGAGAGCGATGCGGCCACCGTCACTGAGTGGGACTCGGACCTCTTCGGCGTGAGCGTGCACGTGCGCAGTGTCGTGACGTGTGACTACCTCTACACCGAGTACCAACCGGGAACGCTGCATGACGGAACCGAAGGCGAGCTCTACGACTTAGCCGACGATCCGCTCCAGCGGGTCAACCGATTCGACGACCCGGCACTGGCCGCGCAGCGACGCGAATTATCCGATCGGCTGCGCGCGCACGAGAACCGCCCGGGCGATCGGGCGGAGCCGGGCATTCTGATGGCGCCGGTGTGAACGGCGATAGCGTGGCTCCCATGGCTGACACTGTTATTCAGGGACCCCCGATCGACCCCGTTGACGCGTTTCGCTCCGCGCCGCTTCCGGACTGGGAGGCCCGCGGCGAGTGGGTCGACATTCGCTACGAGGTAGCCGAGGGCATCGCGCGCATCACCATCAATCGACCCGAGAAGCGCAACGCGTTCCGTCCTCAGACTCTCTTTGAACTGGCGCGAGCCTTTGACATGGCCCGCGACGACATCAGCGTCGGGGCGATCATCCTGACCGGCGAGGGACCCGACGCCTTCTGCTCCGGTGGCGACCAGTCCATTCGCGGCAACGACGGCTACATGGGAGACGACGAGGTGGCCCAGCACGGCGTCGGCCGGCTCAACGTGCTCGACCTGCAGATTCAGATCCGCCGCCTTCCCAAGCCGGTGATCGCCTCGATCGCCGGCTACGCCGTGGGTGGGGGGCACATCTTGCACCTGGTGTGCGACCTGTCGATCGCCGCGGACAACGCGCGCTTCGGTCAGACCGGCCCCAAGGTCGGCTCCTTCGACGGCGGCTACGGTTCGTCACTGTTGGCGCGCACCATCGGCCTCAAGCGGGCCAAGGAAGTGTGGTTCCTCTGTCGCCAGTACGACGCGCAGACCGCGAGCGAATGGGGACTAGTGAACACGGTCGTTCCGCTGGCCGATCTCGAGCGCGAGACGGTCGCGTGGTGCCGTCAAATCTTGACCCTCTCACCGATCGCACTGCGCATGCTCAAGGCGGGGTTCAACGCCGCCGACGACGGTCTCGCCGGAGTCCAGCAGCTGGCCGGTGACGCGACGATGCTCTTCTACATGTCCGAGGAGGGCCAGGAGGGACGCAACGCCTACGTCGAACGGCGCGCACCCGACTTCTCCAAGTTCCCCAAGCGTCCGTGAGCGAAGCGCCGGGCCGCGTGCGCCGCTGGGTCCTGGCCGCGCGACCGCGCACGTTGCCGGCCGCGCTCGTGCCGGTCGTGCTCGGAGCCGGCCTCGTACGCCCCGCCACCATCAACTGGGCCCTGAGCGCGCTGTGCGTGATCGTGGCCCTCGCCCTCCAGATCGGCACCAACTACGCCAACGACTACTCCGACGGCCAACGCGGCACCGACGAGCAGCGAGTGGGACCCTTTCGCCTCACGGCGTCGCGACTCGTGGCGGCCTCGCAGGTGCGCAACGCCGCGTGGCTGTGCTTCGGGATCGCCGCGCTGGCTGGCGTCGTGCTCGCCGCTCGCACCTCGTGGTGGCTCGTGCCCGTCGGGGCCAGCGCCGTGGCCGCCGGGTGGTTCTACACCGGTGGTCCCAAGCCCTACGGCTACTACGGCTTCGGTGAGTTGTTCGTGATGGTCTACTTCGGATTTGTGGCGACCGTGGGCACGAGCTACGTGCAACATCGCCACGTCATGACGAACTCGTGGTGGTGGGGCCTGGCGGCGGGCGCGATGGCCTGTGCGTTGCTGGAAGCGAACAACCTTCGTGACGTCGAGGGAGACCGCGCGGCGCGCAAGAAGACCCTGGCCGCGCGACTCGGACGCACGCGCGGCACCTGGCTCTACCTCGGATTCGCCGTGCTCGTCGTGGTGGCGCTACTGGGTGCGCGAGCCTGGCTCGCCGCGGCGCTGGCGGTCGTGGCCTATCTTCCGGGGGTGCGCGTCGCCTTCTCGCCGCGCCGCGGTCGTGAGCTGCTGGTGCTGCTCGCGATGTCCGCGCGCGCGCAGCTGGCGGTCGGCGCGGCGTCGGTCGTGGTGTTCGCGCTGCGCTAGGGCGAGAGGAAGTCCTCGACCAGCGTCGCGCACGTCGCGGGCCGCTCGAGGTGGGCCGCGTGCCCGGCACCTTCGACGAGGGCGAAGCGACCGTTGGCCACCGCGGCCGCGATGGCGCTCGCTTCGCCGACGAACTTGGCGTCAAGCGAACCGGCGAGAGCCAGGACGGGCATGGCGATCTCGGCCAAGCGCGGTGCGAGCCAGGCCTGGGTTCCCGTTCCCGCCAGACGCAGCGACGCGGCCAGCCCCTCGCTGTCGCGGCTGCGTGACGCGGCGTCGACGTCCCGCAGCGTGGCAAAGAGGGGCTGAGCGAGCCATTCGGCGAGGAAGGCGTCCGCGCCGATCTCCTCGATACGTTGGGCGAGTTGCTCGTCGGCCAGGCGACGTTGCCCACGGGCCACAGGATCTTCGATGCCGCGCGACGCGCCCAACAGGACCAGGCGTCGCACGCGCGACGGGTGGGCGAGGGCCACGTGCAGGGCCACACGAGCGCCGAAGGAGTACCCGCCGAGATCGATTGGCTCCTCACCGAGGGCGTCGACGACGAGGTCGGCGGTCTCTTTCAGCGTGGCCCGTACGGCGTGGGCGTCACCGTGGCCCGGCAGGTCGAGCGTCCAGACCTCGCGCGTACCTGCCAGAATGGATCGGTACTCGTGGGCCGAGGTTCGGGTTTGGGTGAAGCCGTGGAGCCACGCGAAGGGTGCGCCCGCGCCCTCGCGCTGGACGGTGAGGAGTGACATTGCAACAGAGCGTACCGAGCCCGAGCGCGG
>DATIVP010000189.1:0-28643 GCA_035465755.1 Acidimicrobiales bacterium
CGACGAGATGGGACGGGACGCCGAGATCGGCGAAGGATACGGACACTGTGACTCCTATGAGTTGGTGAAACCAACTCGAAATGTCACGGTCGAATCGGTCTCCACCGCGGAATGCGGCGAATCGGTCTCACCACACTAGCAGACGCGACGAGTCAGTGGTGCGGGCGGCGGGACTCGAACCCACACTCCGAAGAACTGGTACCTAAAACCAGCGCGTCTGCCAATTCCGCCACGCCCGCGAGACCACCACTCTAGACATCGTGAGGAGAACGCGCGGAGCCCGGCACTAGATTGAACGCATGGCAAACAGTGACACCTTCGGGGCAAACGACCTCAACCAACGGCTCTTGCGCGAGCGCATCGTCTTCCTCGGTTCCCAGGTCGACCAGAACGCGGCCAACCGCATTTGCGCCGAATTGCTGCTCCTCGAGGCCGAAGACTCCGACCGCGACATCAGCCTGTACATCAACTCTCCGGGCGGATCGGTCACCGACGGCCTGGCGATCTACGACACCATGCAGTACGTCAAGTGCGACATTCGCACGATCTGCGTGGGCATGGCGGCGTCCATGGGCCAGTTCTTGCTGTGCGCCGGCGCGCCCGGCAAGCGCTTCTCGCTGCCGCACAGCCGAATCTTGATGCACCAACCTTCGGCGGGCGGCATGCAGGGGCAGGCGTCGGACATTGCGATCCAGGCCGAGCAGATCGTCTACATGAAGAAGATGCTCGCAGAGCGGATCGCCTTTCACACCGGCCAGCCGCTCGAGCGCATCGAGGCCGACTCGGACCGCGACCGCTGGTTCACGGCCCAAGAGGCGCTCGAGTACGGCTTCATCGACGCGGTCATCGATCGGTCGGCCATTCGTCAAGGGGTCTAGTGTCTGAGCCCTCCGCGGCAGTCGAGCGCCGTCACCTCGACGACGCACCGGTTCGCGTCGTCAGCGCGCGCGACCCGCTGCGGGTTCGATTGTCCAACCTGGTCGCGCGGCGCGAGCTGCTCACCGGACTGATCTTCTCCGACATCCGGATCAAGTACAAGGGTTCGGCTCTCGGACTCGTCTGGTCGATGCTGTCACCCGCTCTCACGCTGGCCACGTACTTCCTGGTGTTCTCGGTGTTCTTGAAGAACGGCATCCCGAACTTCGTCGTGTACCTGTTCTCCGGGCTGATCGTGTGGAACATGTTCCAGTCCGCCGTCAGCTCCTCGACGGGCGTCATCGTCGATCGCGCGGGACTGGTGAAGAAGGTCTCCTTCCCCCGCGAGATCCTCGCCCTGTCCAACGTGGGTGCCTCGGTCATCTACTTCGGCATCCAACTCGGCGTCCTCGCCGTGTTCCTCGCGGTGGTCGGCCACGCGCCGGCGTGGGGATTCCTGTGGATACTGCCGATCTCGGTCCTCGCTCTCTACCTGTTGACGGCCTCGATCTCCATCGTGATGTCCGCCGTCACCGTCTACCTGCGCGACGTGCGCCACCTGATGGAGGTGGTGCTGCAGCTGTGGTTCTGGGTCTCGCCGGTGGTCTACTCCTACGAGAACTCCATCGCGGCCACGCTGCACAGCCACGGCCTGGCGAACTTCTACTTCCTCAATCCGGTGACGCTGATCATCCTGACCTTTCAGCGCATCTTCTACGTCGCCACCACCGTCAAGTCCACGACGACCGGCGCCACGCTGCACATCCTGCCGACCTGGCCGATGTCGACGTACTTCTACCTCAACCTGGGTCTGCTCGCGATCATGACGCTCGTCTTTCTCGTGTCGGTGATGATCTTCGGTCGCCTCGAGGGAAACTTCGAGTCGGAGCTCTAATGGTCAATGTCATCGAGGTCGAGGACGTCTCGAAGCAGTTCAAGATCCACCACGAGCGTCACCAGTCGCTCAAGGAGAGGATCCTGCACCCTCGCTCGGGCTCGACCGAGGTGTTCCGGGCGCTCTCGCACGTGAACTTCACGGTGTCGGCGGGAGAGACCGTCGGCATCCTCGGGCGCAACGGTTCGGGCAAGTCCACTCTGCTCAAGACGATCTGTGGCGTCCTGCAGCCCACGTCGGGCGAGATCCGTCTGCGCGGGAGTCTCGCCGCGCTGCTCGAGCTCGGCGCCGGATTCCAGCACGAGCTCTCCGGGCGCGACAACGTCTACCTCTACGGCTCGATGCTGGGCTTCTCGCGCAAGATGGTCGACGCGATCTTCGACGACGTGGTGGCCTTCAGCGAGCTCGAGCAGTTCATCGACACCCAGGTGAAGTTCTATTCGAGCGGTATGTACGTGCGCCTGGCCTTCGCGGTGGCGGTGAACGTCAATCCGGACATCCTCGTGGTCGACGAGGTCCTCGCCGTGGGCGACGAACGCTTCCAGGCCAAGTGCATCGACCGGATCCGCCACTTCCAGCACGAGGGTCGATCGATCCTCTTCGTCACCCACCAGGCCGACCAGGTGCGCGCGATCTGTGACCGCGCGATCGTCCTCGACGGCGGCCACTTGATCGCCGACGGTCCCGTGGCCGACTCACTGCGCGTGTTTCGCGAGCACCTCCTCGGCGACGCTCCCGCGCCCGAAGCACTCGGCGCGCCGGTGGACGTGCACATCGACGCGGTGACCTCGCCGACTGGTTCGTTCCTGATGCGTCACGGTGCACCGATGCACCTCGACATCGACGTGACCAGCGAGCGCGCGGTGAGTGGGTTCTTCCTCCTGGAGATCTTCACGCGCGGCGGCCTGCTGGTGAGTCGCAGTGACGTCCAAGCCTCGCCGGTGTCGCTCGTCCCCGGCACGAATCGCATCGGCGTCGACGTGGCCGAGCTGCCCTTGCTCGACGGGGTCTACGAGGTGAACCTGGGACTGGTGGATCGCCCCGGCGGCAGCGTGCTGGCCTGGCGCGAACAGGCCGCCACTCTCCAGGTCTCCTACGACGGTCGAGCCGGCGGCGTGATCGAGCTGACGCCCGCTATTCGTCAGTAGGCGACGCGTGGCGCAGGCGCCGGAAGCGCCGCAGCGCCCCGAGGCGACCGAGGTGGCCCACGTTGTAGGGATGCGTCGCCCCGCGCAGGAGACGACGGTCACCGCGCGAGTTGCCGTAGGCGTAGATCGTGACCGGCCGATCACCGTGTCGCTCGTCGATCCACTCGCGCAGGCGCCGCATCTTCTCCTCGCCGCGACAGTTCTGGCCGAGGTAGCCGCCGGTGAGCTGTCCCAGCGGGTCAACCGCGAGGCGGGTGCCGAGGGCTCCGTGGGCGCGCACCTCGTCGGCGATGACGCGCACGTAGACCTCGGGCGACGCTGAGACGATGACGACGTCGTGTCCCTGGGCCAGGTGCCAGCGCAGGCGCTCGTGGGTGAGGGCCCGCACCTTGTTCTCGAGGTGCTCGTGGGCGAAGATGCGCGACTCGTCGGCGACTTCGCTCTCGCTGCGCCCGGTGAGGAGTGCGCGAAAGAGCCGCTCCTTCACCCGATCAGCGGTGGGGCCGCTGCGCAGTCCACCGATCGCCAAGGGAACGGCCATTCGCGCCGCCGCCGCGTAGGTCGCACGTCGCCCGGCCACGTGGGCGAGCCACTCGAAGACGCTGCCTCCCTCGGTGAGGGTGCCGTCGAGGTCGAAGGCGGCCACGGTCGCTGCGCTGGTCATCCCCCTAGTCTCACAGGCGCGCGGCTCCCTGAGAAATTCCTATAAAAGCACTAGAGAATTGCCGGATCCCACCACACCGTCATTAACATGTCCACGCGAGGCCGGTCAGGGGACGGGCCACCGAAGGAGATCATCATGGCGATCCGCCTAGGAGACGTAGCACCGGACTTCACGGCCGACACCACGGAGGGACCGATTTCGTTCCACCAGTGGCTCGGCGACAGCTGGGGGATCCTCTTCTCCCACCCTAAGGACTTCACGCCGGTGTGCACGACGGAACTGGGCGGCTTCGCCGCTCGCAAGGCCGAATTCGACGCGCGCAACACCAAGATCATCGGCCTCTCGGTCGACGACGTGACGAGCCACGACAAGTGGAAGGGCGACATCGCCGAAACCCAGGGCACGGCACTGAACTTTCCCCTGATCGGCGACGAGAAGCACGTGGTCGCGGACCTCTACGACATGATCCATCCCAACGCCAACGACACCCTGACGGTGCGCAGCGTCTTCATCATCGGCCCGGACAAGAAGGTCAAGCTGACCCTCACCTACCCGGCCTCGACGGGTCGCAACATCGACGAGATCCTGCGCGTGCTCGATTCCTTGCAGCTCACCGCGAACTACACCGTGGCCACGCCCGTGAACTGGAAGGACGGCGACGACGTCATCATCGCCAACTCGGTGAGTGACGAGGACGCCAAGGTGAAGTTCCCCAAGGGCTTTCGCAAGCTGAAGGACTACCTGCGCCTCACGCCTCAGCCGAACAAGTAGTCCCGGTCGTGGATTCGACCTTCACCTACGCGGGCCAGACGGTGCATCGCCTCGGCTTCGGGGCGATGCGCATCACCGGGCCCGGTGTCTGGGGATACCCGGCCGACCGGGCGGGCGCCCTCGCGGTGCTTCGCCGCGCGGTCGAGCTCGGGGTCGACTTCATCGACACCGCCGACTCCTACGGGCCGGCGGTGTCCGAGGAGTTGATCGCCGAGGCCCTCGCCCCCTACGGCGCGGTGCGCGTGGCCACCAAGGCGGGGTTGCTGCGTACGGGGCCCGACAAGTGGATGCCCTGCGGCAAGCCGGACTACCTGCGCCAGGAGTGCGAGATGTCGCTGCGACGCCTGGGGGTCGAGTCGATCGACCTCTTCCAGCTGCACCGCATCGACCCCGAGGTGCCCGCCGAGGACCAGTTCGGCCTCCTCGCCGACCTGCTGGCCGAGGGTAAGGTGCGCGCGGTTGGCCTCTCGGAGGTGAACGTCAACGAGATCCGCGCGGCGCGCGCGGTGGTGGAGATCTCGACGGTCCAGAACCTCTACAACGTCTCGCGCCGCGGCAGTGAGGACGTCGTCAACTACTGCGACGCCGAGGGCATCGGCTTCATCCCGTGGTTTCCAGTGGCCGCCGGCGCGCTCGCGCGTCCCGGCGGCGTGCTCGACGCCGTCGCGACGAAGCTGGGGGCGAGCACCGCGCAGGTGTCTCTGGCCTGGCTGCTCGCCCGATCGCCGGTCGTCCTGCCGATTCCCGGCACGTCGAAGGTCGCGCACCTCGAGGAGAACATGGCCGCGAGGAACATCGAACTGAGCACCGAGGACCTCGCGGCCATCGACGCGGCGACTCTCTAGAGCACGCTGTCGCGCAACTCGCGCTTGAGGACCTTGCCCTGAGGATTGCGCGGCAGGGGAGCGCTGCGGAAGAAGTAGCGCGTCGGCACCTCGAACTTGGCCAGGCGCTGGGCGACGTGGCGCGACAGATCCTCGGCGTCGACGCGCCGTCCCGGGCGAAGGACGACCACGGCAGCGACCTCCTCGCCCAAGGTGGGGTGGGCGACGCCGATGACCGCGCACTCGACGACGTCGGGGTGCTCGTAGAGCGCGGCCTCGACGATCACCGAATAGACGTTCTCGCCGCCGCGGATGATCATGTCCTTGGCGCGGTCGAGGATGTAGATGAACCCCTCCTCGTCCAGACGGGCGATGTCACCCGTGTGCAGCCATCCGCGGGTGAACGCGCGCCGCGACTCATCGGGCTTGCCCCAGTAGCCCGAGGACACGTTCGGACCCTTCACCCAGAGCTCGCCGCGCTCGCCGACGCGACCGATGAATGCGGGATCGGGCTCGTCGCCAACGAAGTCCTCGGGAACGATGGCGACGTCGCACACCGGCACCGCGGGCCCGCAGCTGTCGGGACGCGCGACGTAGTCGGGTCCCGAGTTCAGGGCGATCGCCGCGGACGTCTCGGTCAGCCCGTAGCCGTTTCCCGGCTGGGCCTGGGGGAAGGCCTCGCGGATGCGGCGCACCAGGTCCGGCGGCGCCGGCGCGCCGCCGTAGGAGATGTTGCGCACGCTCGAAGTGTCAAAGCGCGAGAAGTCAGGGTGATCGAGCAGCTGCATCACGATCGTCGGCACGCCGCCGACCATCGTCATGCGCTCGGTCTCGATGAGCGACAGTGCCGCGCCCGGTTCGAAATGGTGCATCATGACGAGCTTGCCCCCGGCCGCCGTGGAGACGACCATCGAGGCAAGACAGCCCGTCGCGTGGAACAGCGGGATGTTGAGCAGCGTAGCGTTCTGGCCGCGCTCGTCGCCGGCCCCGAAGCGCAGGGTGGCGCGCTGACCGATGAAGAACAGGTTCATCAGGTTCGTGATGATGTTGCGGTGCGTGCCGATAGCCCCCTTGGGCCGTCCGGTCGTACCCGAGGTGTAGAAGATGGTGGCCACGTCATCGGGCTCGACGTCGACCGACGGGGCGAGCGCTTCGGGATCGACGCCGCCGAGGAACTCCTCGAAGCGCACGACGCTGACGCGACCGTGAGTCGAGAGCGGCTCGCGATTCGACGGATCCAGGCTCATCACGACGAGGGCGACGAGGTCGGGAAGGTCGTCGAGGACGGGGAGGAGTCGCTCGAGTCGTTCTTCGTCGACGAAGGCCACGCGAGCACCCGAGTCGGCGAGCCCGTAGGCCAGCTCGTCTGTCGTCCACCACGCGTTGATCGGCACGCTGATCGCGCCGAGGACCATCGTGGCCCAGAACGCTTCGACCCACTGGGGCAGGTTTCGCGCGGCAATGGCGACGCGGTCGCCCTTGGTGATGCCCAGTGACTGGAGCCGGGTCGCCAGGGTCGCCACGATGCGGTAGTGATCGTTGAAGGTGACGCGCTGGTTCTCGTAGACCAGGAACTCCGCGTCCTCGTGGCGCCGTGAGAGCTCGAGGATCTGGGCGAGGTTGCGCGTCGCGTGCTTCCAGACGCTCATTTCGACGCCGTCGAGGACCAGCGTCTCGATTTCGAACATCTGGCCCGGGGCCGTCATCGCCGCCGTCGCCTCGGCGAGGGAGAGGGCGTCCGTCACGTCGAGGGCGGCGTTGCGGGATGGGCGAACAGGGTTTCGCGGTAGTGGACCAGCTCGGCCAGGGACTCGCGGATGTCATCGAGCGCACGGTGACTGGACACCTTCTCCGGGCGCGAGGTCACGACCTCGGGCTGCCAGCGCTTGGCCAACTCCTTGATCGTCGAGACATCGACGTTGCGATAGTGAAAGAACGACTCGAGGCTCGGCATGTACTCCTGGAGGAAGCGCCGATCGGTGCCGATGGAGTTGCCGCACAGGGGCACGCTGCGCTCGTCGCTGATGTATTCGCGCAGGAAGGCCAGCGTGTGGGCCTCGGCCTCGGCGGTGGTGACCCTCGAGGCGCGGATGGCGGCGAGAAGACCTGACGAGGTGTGCATCTCGGTGACGAACTCGCCCATCTGGGCCAGCTCCTCTTCGGAGGCGTGAATGACGAGGTCGGGTCCCTCGGCGACGACGTTGAGGTGGTCGTCGGTGATGAGAGTGGCGATCTCGACGATGACGTGGCGCTCGGGTTCGAGGCCGGTCATCTCGAGGTCCATCCAGGCGAGCACGCTTCGACACTAGTGAAACTCGCGGTGCGCACTAGGGTGCGCCCATGGAAATCCTCGTGACGCGCCTTCACCCCGACGCGGTAGTGCCCGACGTGGCCCATCCGGGCGACGCGGGCTGGGACCTGGTGGCGGTCGAAGGGGCTCACCTGGCCGCGGGCGGCGGACGCGCTCTCGTGGCCACCGGTCTCGCGATCGCCATCCCCGAGGGCCACGCCGGCTTCGTGCTGCCGCGCAGCGGCCTCGCCTCGCGCCACGGCGTCACCTGCGCCAACGCGCCGGGCCTGATCGACAGTGGCTATCGCGGTGAAGTGAGGGTCGCCCTCGTCAACCTGGACCCGTCGGTGGACTACGACGTGGCTCCGGGGGATCGCATCGCGCAACTGGTGATCCTCGCGGTCGCGCCCACGACGTACCGCTTGGTCGCGGACCTGCCCGAGAGCCACCGCGGCGACGGGGGTTTCGGCAGTTCGGGGCGCTAGTCGTCTTCTCGTTTCTCGTCGGCTACACTGGTCGCGACGCGGACGTAGCTCAGTTGGTAGAGCGCGACCTTGCCAAGGTCGAGGTCGCCGGTTCGAGCCCGGTCGTCCGCTCCAGGCCGAAGTCCCGGTTCCCACCACGGAATCGGGACTTCGGCCTTTTCGCATCGCGTCGCTCCAGCGCCGCGTCGCTAGTCGATCGTTTGGAAATGGCCTGCGACCTGCGTAACCTTGTGGCCAGGAGGTCTGCGTGGTACATCCGTCAATGGAGCCGTTCGTTCTCGCGGCGAAGGAGCACCCGCGTCCGCACCCGTCCACGCTCACGCCCGTCGAGCGTCGCCGGCTCTACCTCGAGCAGGCGGGATCGCTCTGGCCCTCACCGGAGCCGCTTGCGGTCGTCAGCGACGTTCGCCTGGCGCTACCGGGCCGCGAGCTCGACGCGCGCCTCTACGTCCCCGACGTCGAGGAGGAGAGTGCGCTGGTCGTCTACTTCCACGGTGGCAGTTTCGTAGCCGGCGACCTCGATTCGCATGACGGCCTGTGTCGACGCCTCGCCGCCGATACCAAGATGCGCTACCTCTCGGTGGCCTACCGCCTGGCGCCCGAGCACCCGTTCCCGGCGGGACTCGATGACGCGCGCGAGGCCATCGTCTTCGCGGCCAGTCATCGCGGCGAGTTCGCCGGCGCCCACTCGTCGCTCATCGTCATGGGCGACTCGGCGGGGGCGACGCTCGCGACCGTGGCCCTCAACCAATTGCGCGGCAATGTCGACGTCGCCGCACAGGTCCTGCTCTATCCGACGCTGGGACCGGGACTGCTCACCGATTCGGGTCACGTCTACCACTCGGGGTTCCTCCTCGACGTCGACCACCTTCGCTACGACTACGGCCAGTACCTGGGGGACTTCTCCGACGTCACCGACGAGCGCGTCTCGCCCCTGCTCGCGAGCGACCTGTCCGGCGCGCCGCCGGCCATCATCGTGGTGGCCGAGTGCGACCCCCTGCGAGACGAGGCGGTGGCCTACGCGGGCCTGCTCGAGCACTTCGGAGTGCGCGTGGAACTCCTCGAGGCCTACGGAATGCTCCACGGCTTCTTGCGACTGGGCGGAATCGTGCCCGATGCGCTCTCGATCGTCGACGACCTGGCCGAGCACCTCGAGCGCGTCCTGGCTCCGGCTCCGTCGGCCCCGCCGGCGCCCCCGACCTGAGGATTCTCCCAAAATCTGATAACAATGGACTTCTCGCGTCCACAAGGGCGTTGACAGATCCAAGGGGAATCAATGCAGGGAAGCACACGCGTACGCGCGGCACTCGCGGTGTCCGGGGTCGCCTCGCTCGTCCTGGCGACCGGTCTTTCGGCCGGTGCGGCGACGAAGGTGAACGCGGCGGCGGCCAAGTTGGTGCCGGCGGCGTACAAGCACATGACGCTGCAGGTGGCCACCGACGCGACGTATCCGCCGGACGAGTTCATGCAGGGCACCAAGATGGTCGGATTTGACATCGACCTCATGAACGCCCTCGCGGCGACGCTGGGCATCAAGATCAAGGAGAACAGCGTCACCTTCGACAACATCCTCGCGGGGATCAAGTCGGGTCGCTACCAGATCGGCAACTCGTCGTTCACCGACAACAAGGCCCGCGAGAAGACCAACAACTTCGTCGACTACTTCCAGGCCGGCGAGGGCGTCTACGCCAACGCCACGACCAAGGTCACCTTCAAGGGGCTCAAGAGCTTCTGTGGCATGACCGTGGCGGTCGAGACCGGTACGAGCGAGCATGACGACGCCGCGGCGACGGCCAAGACCTGCCCGGCGAACAAGAAGCTCACGATCCGTACCTTCGCCACCCAGACCGCGGCCAACCTCGCCGTGTCATCGGGTCAGGCCAAGGTCGGCTTCGTCGACAGCCAGGTGGCCGGCTACATCGTGGCCCAGTCGCACGGCAAGTTCAAGCTCGTCGGCAACGCGGTGAACGTGGCGCCCTATGGCATCGCGACCGCGAAGTCGGCCAACGGCCACGCGCTGGCGTTGGCGCTGCAGGCGGCTCTCAAGGTCCTCGAAGCGAACGGCACCTACAAGTCGATCCTCACCAAGTGGGGCGTGCAGGCCGGCGCAATTCCGGCGTCGAAGATGGTGTTGAACGGAGCCATCTCCTAGGCCAGTTGTAGTAGAACGGCAGCCATGGTGACGAACGGGGACGACGTGCTTGAAGTCGTCCCCGTTCGTCACGTTGGTCGCTGGGTAGCGGCGTTCTTCGTCGCGCTCGGGCTGGCGATGCTGGTGCACACCTTGGTCTTTTCCAAGGCCCAGGGTGGCAAGTCATCGCGCTTTGGCTGGGCGATCGTCTTCCAGTACTTCACCACGCGCCAGGTCCTTGACGGACTCCTCGTCACTATCGAGCTGACCATTCTCGCGATGACCATCGGCATCGTCCTGGGCATGATGATCGCGATCATGCGCCTGTCGCACAATCGTCTGGTGTCGGGCACCGCGTGGAGCTACACGTGGTTCTTCCGCGGGACTCCCGTGTACGTCCAGCTGCTCTTCTGGTTCAACATCTCCGCCCTATATCACACGGTCACGATCGGTCTGCCCTTCCTGCCGGTCACCTTCTTGCACTTGGACCTGGTGGCTTTTTTCACCCCGTTTCACACGGCGATGGTGGGCCTAGGCCTCAACGAGGCCGCCTACATGTCAGAGATCGCCCGGTCGGGTCTGATTTCGGTCGACGAGGGCCAGATCGAGGCGGCGACGTCGTTGGGCATGACCCGCGCCCAGACGTTGCGCCTGGTGATCTTGCCCCAGGCGATGCGAGTCATCATCCCGCCGACGGGCAACGAGGTGATCTCGATGCTCAAGACGACGTCGCTCGCCATCGCGGTGGCCTTGACGGAGCTGCTGCAGTCGGTGACCCTGATCTACTCGGCGAACTACGAGATCATGCCGTTGTTGATCGTGGCGAGCCTGTGGTATCTCATCGTCACGACGGTGCTCTCCATTGGTCAGTACTACGTCGAGCGCCACTACGCCAAGGGCGCGCTGCGCACCCCGCCGCCCACGCCGATCCAGCGACTGCGCCAGGACATGCGAGGGATCGCCGCCAAGTTCGGCTCGGGTCGGTCCGCCGTCGCGAAGGCGTCGTCGTGACGACTCCGATGGTGGAGGCGCGCGGCGTCCACAAGTCCTACGGTGCCGTCGAGGTGCTGCGCGGGGTCGATCTCACCGTGGCGCGCGGGGAGGTGACCTGTCTCATCGGCCCTTCCGGTTCGGGCAAGAGCACACTGCTGCGCTGCATCAATCACCTGGAGAAGCACGACGCCGGTGAGCTGCGCGTTGACGGGCACCTGGTGGGTTACGAGGCGCGCGACGGCAAGCTCTACGAGCGCAACGACAAGCAGATCTGCGCCGAGCGATCTCGCATCGGCATGGTGTTCCAGCGCTTCAACCTCTTTCAGCACCTCACGGTCCTCGACAACGTCACCATCGGACAGGTGAAGGTTCGCGGCGTCTCGACCGATGAGGCTGTCGTTCGAGCACGCGAACTCCTCGCGCGCGTGGGTCTCGTCGCCAAGGAGAAGAACTACCCGAGCCAGCTCTCGGGCGGCCAGCAACAGCGCGTCGCCATTGCCCGGGCGCTCGCCATGGAGCCCAAGCTGATGCTCTTCGACGAACCGACCTCGGCGCTGGATCCCGAGTTGGTCGGTGAGGTGCTCGACGTGATGAAGGATCTCGCCAGGTCGGGCATGACGATGATCGTCGTCACCCACGAGATGGGCTTCGCCCGTGAGGTGGCCAACTCTCTCTACTTCCTCGACCAGGGGGTTATCGAAGAGTCTGGCGATCCGCGCGAGGTTCTCGTGAATCCCCGCTCGGCGCGACTGCAGAGCTTCCTGTCCAAGGTTCTCTAGTGGTCTGGGAGCTCGACGCACACAACGTCGGTACGGGGCTGCCCCTCGAAGGCGTGCGGGTCCTCGACTTCTCTCGGGTGCTCGCGGGCCCGCTGTGCGCGATGATCGCCGGTGACCTCGGCGCCGACGTCATCAAGATCGAGGGCCCCGAGGGCGATCCCGTGCGCGCGCTCGCGCCGCCTCGCTTCGGCGAGGACTCGACGTACTACCTGGCGGTGAATCGCCATCGTCGCAACGTCGTAGCCGACCTGCGCAACCCCGACGACTTCGCGCGCGTGGCGGCGCTGGTGCGCCAGGCCGACGCGGTCGTGGAGAACTACCTCCCGCACCAGAAGGCGGCCCTGGGCATCGACCGTCTGCACGAAGAGAACCCCGATTGCGTGTGGGTCAGTGTCACCCCGGCATCGTCGGGCGGGCCGGTCGCGGACCAGCCGTCGTTCGATCTGCTCGCCCAGGCGCGATCGGGCCTGATGGCGGTGACGGGAGAACCCGGGGGAGTGCCGACCAAGGTGGGCGCCCCCCTCGCCGATGTGGTGACGGGACTCTACGGCGCGATCGGACTCGTGACGGGCCTCTTCGCGCGTCTCGCCGGACGGGCGGGGCGCACGTTCGAGGCGCCGCTGCTCGAGTCCACGATGACGGCGCTCGTCAATCAGGCCCAGGGCTATCTCTCGACCGGTGCAGAACCGGCGCGTCTGGGCAACGACCACCCCTCGATCGCCCCCTACGGTCCGGTGACGACGGCGGACGGCTTCCTTCTTCTCGCGGTGGGTACCGACGCGCAGTTCGCGCGTCTGGTGGCCGTGCTCGATGACGACGCGTTGAGCGCCCGTCGCGAGTGGGTTGAGAACGACGCGCGCGTCGAGCACCTTGGTGAGTTGCGCGACGTCCTCAATGGTGTCTTCCGTCGCCGCACGACCTCGCAGTGGCTCGAAGCTCTCGGCGACGCCGGCATCCCCCACGGGCCGATCTACTCGGTGGGTGAGGCCTTCGCTCAGCCCCAGATCGCCGACGGCGATTTCTTGGGTGCCATGCCAACGCCGTCGGGCGAGACCACGGCGATGCGCACGCCGCTCATCATCGACGGCGTTCGCCCCGGGATCCGTCGCGGGCCGCGGCGCCTCGGAGAGGACACCCACACGCTCGGCGACTAACGAGGGGTCGCCTCTCCTCGCTCGAGGGGCGGTCCGTCGAAGGTGTCCAGGCGAGCCACGTCCTCGACCGGGCGGCGCGTGAGCTTCGTGGGCTGGTGGCGCGGGTGCCCGAGGGCCACGATCGCGGCCACCGCCCACGTCGGCGGGATCGACAAGATGTCGCGCACGGCGTCCTCGTTGCGAGTGGCGACGCTCGTCATCACGCCGCCCAGGCCGTGTTCGCGGGCCGCGAGCAGAATCGACCACACGAAGGGATAGACCGAGGCCCCGCCGACGATCGAGTAACGCTCGAGGTCGCGATCGGTGGCCGCGAGCGCGGCGAGGTCGGCGCCGATCACCAGCATCGCCGGGACCGCGTGGAGGTTCTCGGCGAAGCCATCGGGACGCGAGGCCGCGATTGCCGCGTCGCGCTGGGCGGCCGCAGCTCGGCGCTCGGCGTCGGTCGCGAGCGGTGAGAAGGGGATGAGCCCCGCGAGGAGGTGGCTCACGTAGTCGTGCCAGGCGTCGAGGTAGGCGTCGCGCAGGCGCTCTCGCAGGTCGGCGCGCTCGACCACGATCACCCGCCAGCCCTGGCGGTTGCCCCCCGAGGGAGCGTGGCGCGCGGCGTCGAGGATGTCGTAGATCTCGTCGCGGCGCACGGGCTCGTCGGTGAAGTCGCGCACCGCGCCCGTCGTCCGCAGTGCGCCAGCGAGGTCGAGTCGGGGAGCGTCAGGCGTCACGGCGCACCATGAGGACGACGCCGACCGCGAAGGCGACGACCACGTAGAGGACGAGCAAGGATGTTGCCGTCCAGGCTCCGAAGAAGTTCTCCGGAGCCCTCGTCGACATCATCGAGCGGCCCAGGGCCGACGGCATGAACTTCGTGGTGGCGTTCTGCCAGCTCTGGGGCAAGAGGAAGAGGATGATCGGAATCACGAGCAGCAGCGACGTGAACGTGGAGATGCTGGCGGCGCTCTGACGCAAGATGAGGCCCAGTGCGAGTCCCAGCACCGCAAGCAAGGTGAGATAGACGCCGCCGAGCAGCACCGAACGCAGCACCGCGCCGTCGCCGAGCGACGCGGTGGGCACCACCCCGGAGAAGATGGACTGGCCGAGGAGGAAGGTGGCCACACACACCACCTCGGTCACGACGAGCAGCGATCCGACGAGCACGACGAGCTTGCCAGTCACCACCAGGCTCCGTCGGGGCACGGCCGCTAACGTGGTGCGGATCGAGCCCGAGGAGTACTCGCTCGTGATGAAGAGCGTGCCGATCACCCCGACCGCGAACTGGGCGAAGAGCGTGCCGCCGAGGCTCGTCGAGACCGGATCGAAGGCGAGCTGACGAATGGGGTCCATCTGATTCCAGTTCGCGCGCACCGCCGTGGCGATCAGTGCGCCCAAGCCGACCGTCAGCACCGTGGTGACGATGACGCCCATTAACGTGGAGCGGACGCTACGGAACTTGATCCACTCGGATCTGGTGACCGACGCGAGGGTGACGCCGCTCACGAGGGGGCCTTGTGCGATCCGTACTCGATTGAGTCGGCGGTCAACTCCATGAAGACCTCTTCGAGCGAGGCGCGTTGGGGGGTCAGTTCACTCAGGGCGATGCCGTTGGCCAGGGCGATCTCGCCGATCCGGTTACTGGGCATCTGGGCGATCTCGAGACCGCGTTCGCTAACTGCGACGCTCGCGCCGAGGTCGCGCAGGCTCTGGGCGAGGCGGGCGTTGTCGGCGCTCGCGACGAACACCGTTCCCGCAGTGTTTCGCGTGAGGTCGTCCACCGATCCCTGGGCGATGAAGTGGCCACGGCCGATCACGATGATCTGATCGGCCGTGAGGGCCATCTCGCTCATCAGGTGAGAGCTGACGAAGACGGTGCGCCCCTCGCGAGCGAGGTTCGCGAAGAACTCGCGAATCCAGCGGATGCCCTCGGGATCGAGGCCGTTGATGGGCTCATCGAAGAGAAGGACTCCGGGATCGCCCAAGATGGCCGCGGCGATGCCGAGTCGCTGGCTCATGCCGAGGGAGAAGCCACCCACCTTCTTGTCCGCCACGGAGGCGATGCCGGCGAACTCGAGGACCTCGTCCACGCGCGACAGGGGAATTGCGTTCGAGGTCGCCAGCGCGCGCAAATGATTGCGGGCGCTGCGTCCGGGGTGCACCGATTTGGCGTCGAGCTGAGCGCCGACCTCGCGCAGGGGGGCGGGAAAGTCGTGGTAAGCGTGGCCGTTGATCGAGGTCTGACCCTTGGTCGGCCGGTCGAGCCCGAGCATCACGCGCATCGTGGTCGACTTGCCTGATCCGTTCGGCCCGAGGAATCCGGTGACCACCCCAGGGGCCACGTCAAAGCTGAGGTCGTCCACCGCCACGGTGTCGCCGTAGCGCTTGGTGAGATGGTCGACGCGCAACATGTTCCGCTTCGCACACTAGTGACGAGCTCGCGCTCGAATTTGTGCGCCTAGTGGTGCGAGGTCGTCTCGCCGCGCTCACGACACGACGCGCACGTGCCCGAGATCGCCACGTGATGGCGATCGAGGAGGAAGCCGTAGGTGGTCACCAGGTCACGGCTCAGCGCATCGAAGTGGGCCGCGGGGATCTCTTCGGCGGCCCCGCAGTGCTGGCAGACGAGGTGACCGTGGACCGTGCCCGCCAGATGGTAGACCGCGGCGGCGTGTCCGAGGTGCGAATGCACGACGATGCCCAGCTCTTCGAACTCGTCGAGGAGGCGATAGACGGTCGACGGGCTGACCTCGGGGGCGAGTATCTGCACGGCGGTCGTGAGCTCGTCGGCGCTGCGGTGTCCCTTGGCCGCGACGAGGATCTCCGCGAGGCGTCGCTTGGCGACGGTCACGCGTCGCCCCGCGCCGCGAACGGTGGAGAGGATCTCCTCGAGCGGGTCGATCGGCTCGGACACGGGCCCACACTAGGTCGGCGCGGCCCGCGGGCTGAACCCGTACAGTCTCTATATGACGTCACGAAGCACCATGGTCTCGGCGGCCGACGCGCTCGCCGGGCGCAGCGAAGCCATCGTCGTTCCTCGCCCGCACCTCGTGCTGGGCACGTCGCTCACGGAGGTCCCCGCCGGCGGCGAGGTGGCCTACGTGGCCATGGGCTGCTTCTGGGGCGCCGAGCGGTCTTTCTACCGCCTCGATGGGGTGATCGGCACCGCGGTGGGATACCAGGGTGGCTTCACGCCCAATCCGACGTACCAGGAGGTGTGCACGGGCCTGACCGGCCACGCCGAGGTGGTCAAGGTCGTCTTCGATCCGAGCCAACTCCGCTACGCCGACGTAGTGGCGCACTTCTTCGAGAACCACGACCCCACCCAGGGCAATCGCCAGGGCGCCGACGTGGGCACGCAGTATCGCAGCGCCATCTACTACACCTCCGGGGCCCAGGGCGAGGTGGCGCGGCGCGTCTCGGCGACCTACGCCGAGCGCTTGCGCGAGGCGGGATACGGACCGCTCACCACCGAGATCGCCCCCGCGGGCCCGTTCTTCCTCGCCGAGGAGTACCACCAGCAGTACCTCGAGGCCAACCCCAACGGCTACTGCGGACTCGGTGGCACCGGGGTGAGCTGTCCCATCGGCGTCGCGGGCATCTAGGGAGCGAGCCCGGCGAGCACCTCCTCGGCGTCACGCACCATGCGAGCGACGATCTCTCCCGCCGGGATCAGGCCGCTGATCGCCCCCACCGCCTGGCCGGCGGGGTAGGCCTCACGCGAGGGGTCCACGCCCGGCGTGGACTCGTCGCCGCCCAGGTGGAACGTGCCGTCGCGCATCGAGACCGCGAGCTGTTCGGGGAAGGGCAGAAGAAGCGACGGATTGGCTTCGTAGATCGCGGTGGTGTCGTTCTTGATCACTCGCATCGTCTTGCCGCTGAAGGCGCGCGAGATGACGGTACCGTCCTCGCGGCTGAGCAGGATGCCCTCTTTGAATCCGGCGACCGCGCGCGCTTCGGGGGTGGCGATGAAGCGCGTCCCGACCCAGACGCCGTCGGCGCCGAGGGCGAGTGCGGCGGCGAGCCCGCGTCCGTCAAAGATCCCGCCCGCGGCCACCACGGGGATCGCCCCGTCGAGCGCGTCGACGATCATGGGCACCAGGGGAAGCGTCGCCACCTGGCCCGTGTGCCCTCCGGCTTCGGTGCCCTGGGCGACGACGACGTCGCAGCCCGCGTCGAGGGCGCGGCGAGCGTGGTCGACTTTTCCGCACATCGAGATGACCTTCACGCCGTGGCTGTGGCAGAGGTCGACGACGTTGCGCGGCACGCCCAGTCCCGCGACGAATGTCGTGGCCCCGCCTTCGATGAGCAGCTCCACGTTCTTCACCAGCGTCTCGGGGAACGCGGTGAGCAGGTCGACCCCGAAGGGTCGGTCGGTGAGAGAGCGGGTGGCGGCGATCTCGCTCGCCAGGTGCTCGCTCGACATCGTCGATGCCCCCAGGCACCCGTAGCCGCCCGCGTTGGACACCGCGGCCACCAGCTGATGGTAGGCAACCCCGCCCATGCCCGCGAGCATCACGGGATGCTCGATTCCCAGCAGTTCGGTCAATCGTGTCTTCACGCTGCCCCCTCGGTGTTGCGGCGACTCGCCGAGCGTAAGAGTACGACGCCCACCACGGCGGCGAGGACCGACGCCACGATCAGGCCCAGGTCAAACGCGCCGTAGACCTCGCGGTCCGGGCGAAAGAGCGCCCCGGCAAAGAGCAGGGGCACGGTCAGACCGATCGCGCACAAGAGCCCGGCCGCCGTCAGCATTTCGCTCGTGATGTCGTGGGCAAAGCGAGCGCCGAGGCGCCGTGCCCCACGCACTCCCAGGGCGATGCCCGCCGTCTTGCCGACCAGGCGAGCGACGACCACGGCTCCAATGATGCCGAGGGGCGCCGAGCCACTCAGGTGGGACCAGGCGAGCCCGCAGTACGCCGCCGCGAAGAGTGGCATCACGATCGCCACCGAGAGGCGAGTGACGACCGCCTCAAGATGGATGGAGCGGTGAGCCTCGTAGGGCACGGCCAGCGCGGCGAGGACACCCGCCAAGGGTGGCTCCACTCCGGCGAGGGCGAGTCCCCACCACAGCGCGACGAGCGCCAGGATTCGCCAGGGGGTTGAGCGGTGAAAGCGTGAGACGCTGGCGACGACAACCAGGATCGCACCCGTCACGGCGAGGCCCGCGAGACGCACGCTCGTCGCGCCGGTGGCGGCCAAGATGACGATGCTCGCCACGTCGTCGGTGATCGCGAGCGTGAGAAGGAACGTGCGCAGGCTTCGCGGCAACGACCTGCCGGCGACGGCCAGCGCGGCCAGGGTGAAGGCGATATCGGTCGCCATCGGTACGCCCCAGCCGCGCACCAGGGCGTGGTTGTGCGCGGCGAGTCCGATGCCGACCAGGGCGATGGCCGGGCCGGCCATGCCGGCGAGGGCCGCGAGCACCGGCGCGAGGGCGTGGCGAAGGTCGTGGAGTGAACCGTGGTGACGCTCGCGTGCCACTTCGAGGCCCACGGCGAAGAAGAACACGCTCATCAGGCCGCTGCCGATGAAGTCGCGCCACGACGCGACTCCCAGACCCGTGATTGCCGAGGGCCACGCGGAGAACGCGCGCCGATACGACGCGGCGCCGATCGCGGACCAGAGGAGTCCGACGGAGGCGCCCGTGCTGATCGTCACCGCCGCTGCGTAGTCGTGATCCAGGCCGCGAGCGACTCGCGAAAGGCTGCGACGGATCATGTCTCGACACTAGTAATTGGACTGATCGACACCTGATGGTCGCCGATAAACTCCGGGCACTCCGCCACCGATGTCGGGGTGCGACAGCGAGGGGACTCGGGTGAGTGAACTGGATAGGGCGGCACTGCCCAAGCGCGAACTGTACTTTGTCTTCGGCGCGCTGATGCTCGGGCTCCTGCTCGCGGCGCTCGACGGCACCATCGTGGCGACCGCACTGCCGACCATCGTGGGCGACCTCCACGGCGCGAGTCATCTCAGTTGGGTCGTCGTCGCCTACCTCCTCGCTTCGACGGTCAGTACGCCGCTGTGGGGCAAGCTGGGCGACCTCCACGGTCGCAAGATCTACTTCCAGCTCGCCATCGTCCTCTTTCTGATCGGTTCGATGCTGTGCGGTCTGGCCAACTCGATGCTCATGCTCATCGTCTTTCGTGCGATTCAGGGACTAGGCAGTGGTGGGCTGATGGTGGGCAGCCAGGCCGTGATCGCCGACATCGTGCCGCCGCGCGAACGGGGTCGCTACGCCGGCTTCTTCGGCGCGGTCTTCGGTGCCGCCACCGTGATCGGTCCGCTACTGGGCGGATTCATCGTGGAGTACTTCTCGTGGCGTTGGATCTTCTTCGTCAACGTGCCCCTCGGCATCGTCGCGCTCGCGGTCACCGCTGCGGTGCTGCCGGGAGCGGGCGAGCGCCGCAGTCACGTCATCGACTACGCGGGGATCGTGACCCTGACGATCTCGGCCTCGGCCTTGATCCTCTTCACCTCGCTGGGCGGGTCGTCCTTCGCCTGGCTCTCGCTCCCGTCGATCTCCCTGCTGCTCGTCGGTGTCGTTGCGGCCGTGGTTTTCGCCCTCGTGGAGCGCCGTTCCGCGGAGCCCGTCCTCGCTCCGCACCTCTTTCGCAATCGCGTCTTCACCTCCGGTTCGGCGATCGGGTTCGTCGTGGGCTTCGCCATGTTTGGGGCCATGACGTTCCTGCCGCTGTTCTTCCAGGACGTGCGCGGCGCTTCGCCGACCAATTCTGGGCTGCGCCTGATTCCGATGATGGCCGGACTCTTCGTCGCCTCCATCGTCACGGGTCAGCTGGTCTCCAAAGGACGGCGGTATCGACCGTTTCCCATCGTGGGCACCGCGGTCATGACGGTGGGCCTGGCGCTGCTGTCGACGATCGGGGTCGCGACCTCGGGCTTCATGATGGGCCTCTACATGATGATCTTGGGCGTGGGATTGGGCCTCGTCATGCAGATCCTCGTGACCGCGGTGCAGAACGCGGTGGACTCGTCCGACATCGGAGCCGCCACGGCCGGCGCCAACTTCTTTCGCTCGATCGGCGGATCCTTCGGCACCGCGGTCTTTGGCGCGGTGTACGTCAATGAGCTTCCCCACCAGCTGGCGGCGGCCTTCAAGGGCCAGCCCGGCGTCGTATCGCACCTGTCGCCGTCGTCGTGGACGCCACAGGTCTTGCGCCGCCTGCCTCCGGATGTTCTCGCCAAGATCCTCCACGCCGTCGCGGCCACGATCCAGCACATCTACCGCTGGGCGACACCCGTCGGAGTAATCGCGGTCTTGTTGTCGCTGACCCTGCCGGAAGTGAAACTTCGCACGAGCCTGCACCACGTCAGCGAGGAGATCCCCCTAACCAACGTGGACCCGATGGCCTGAGACACCCCTGGTGTTGATGTGTCCTGCGGTAGTGGAAACGGTACGATGAGCCTGGGAGACGAAAGGAGGGCGATGCCACTGTCAGAGCACGAACAGCGGATTCTGGCGCAGTTGGAAGAGTCGCTTTCCAAGCAGGATCCTCGCTTCGCCAAGAGCGTGCGCACGACCAACGTGTACTCCCACGGGGGCCGGCGAGTTCGCTGGGGCGTCGCGGGGTTCGTCCTGGGCCTGGCGATTCTGGTGCTGACGTTCTCTCACTGGATCGTCGTGGGACTGCTCGGTGTCGCCTTGATGTTCGTCTCGGCGATCGTCGTCGAGCGAAACGCGCGCCTCTTGGGCCGCGCGTCATGGCAGGACTTCACGAGGTCCCCTTCGGGCGATGATGCCCGCGCGAACCCCGGCTCTCGGGCGGGTTCGCTTCGCGACTGGTTGTCGCGTCAGCGTCGCAAGAGCGAATGACCGCAACCGGAACGGCCGAACCGGCCGTTCCGTGTCTGGCCCTGGACATTGGCGCGACCAAGGTCGACGCCGCGCTCGTGGGCGCCGACGGCACCATCTCGTCACGTCGCCGACTCCTGGTTGCCGACGCCGGTGATGACCTCTTCGCCGGCGTCAGCGACCTGGTGGCCCCCCTCGCGCGAGAAGGTTCGCCCGGTGTGGTCGGTGTCGCGTGCGCCGGTCCGATGAGTGGTGATCGCGAGGAAGTTTCGCCGCTCAACATCGCCCAGTGGCGGCGATTCCCTCTGCGCGCGAGACTGCGCGAGGCGCTGGGAGTCGAGGTGCATGTCGAGGGCGACGCTCGCGCGTTGGCGCTCGCCGAAGGGCGCTTCGGTGCGGCAGGCAACCTGACGTCGTACCTTTCGATGGTCGTCTCGACCGGGATCGGCGGCGGACTCGTCCTCGACGGTCGCCTCGTGAACGGCGCGTCCGCCAACGCCGGACACGTGGGACACTTGCACGTGGTCGACGGTGGACGAAATTGCGCGTGCGGCGCGCAGGGCTGTCTGGAGGCCGAAGCTTCGGGCTCAGCCATCGCCGCGCGCACCGGACGTCCGGCGCGCGACGCCGACCCTGATACTCGTCGTCGCAGCGCCGAGCTCGTCGGGCGGGCGGTGGGCACCCTCGGCGCCGTGCTCGACTTCACGCACTGCTTCGTCGCCGGATCCGTGGCGCGCGGCTACGGCGCCGCTTTCTTCGCGACGGCCACGGCCTCGGCGCGTCAGGTGGCGCGTCTCGAGTACTGCGCGAACGTCGAAGTGCGGCCCTCGGCGCTCGATGACGACGGCCCCCTGCTCGGAGCCGCTCTCGTGGGTTGGCGGGGCTCCTCGTGAGACTCGGCGTTCACGGCCTCGGGCGCTACGCCATTCGACATCCCGGCGACGCACTCGTGCTCGCACGAGCGGGTTGGCGACTGCGCCGTCGTCGGTGGTGGCGTCAGTCGCCATACCTCCCGGTGCCTGATCCGCGCTATTGGGAGTTCCGCTTGGCGACGGCGTTGGGTGACCAGTCGAAAAGCCTCAGCGCCGCCGAGGCGGTCGCCGCCGCCAAGTGGGCGCTCGGCCAGAGGCGTGGGAAGTAGGTTTCTGCCATGGGGCGCGTTCTCCTGCTCAACGCCACCTTCGAGCCGCTCCAACTTGTGAGCGAGCGCCGCGCGGTCGTGTTGATGCTCGCCGGACGCGCCGAGCCCGTCGCCATCGCGCCAGAACCGGTCGTGTGCCGTTCGGCGAGCCTGGTGGTGGAGATTCCGGCCATCGTACGTCTCCACGACATGGTCAAGCTCCCGTCGAAAGTGCGCACGCCCCCGCTCACGCGGCGCAGCCTGCTGCTGCGCGACAGCTTCCGCTGCGCGTACTGCCTCGAGCACGCCGACACGATTGACCACGTCGTACCACGCAGCCGCGGCGGCCGCCACGAGTGGACCAACGTCGTCGCCGCGTGTCGACGGCACAACATGCAAAAGGGCGACCGGTTGCTCGAGGAACTGGGGTGGCGCCTGCACTTCGAGCCCCACGTCCCAGATGGTCCGTGGTGGCGCTGGCGTCACGTCCCGGATCCCGATCCGCTCTGGGCGCCGTTCCTGCCGCGCGCCTCGTGACGCTACCCGAGCTCTACGACTACGAGGACCTTCGACGCCGCAGCGAAGCGTCGGTGACGGTCGTGCGACCTCGCGGCGACGCGCTCGTGCTCGGCTCGAGCCAGAGCGACGAGATCATCGATCCGGCGCGCTGCGAGTTGCCGCTGCGGCGCCGCCGCGGCGGCGGCGGCGTCGTCCTCGTGTCACCGGGAGATCTCTGGGTGGACTGGTGGATCCCGAGCGGCGACCCTAGGTGGCGCGGCGACGCGCGCGAGTCATCGCAGTTGGTGGGCCAGTGGTGGGTGAGTGCCCTGACGCCGTTCGTGGCCGAGACGCTCGTCGTTCACGCAGGGGGCCTCGAAGGCGACGCGAGCCACCGGTTGGTGTGCTTCGCGGGCCGCGGACCGGGTGAGGTGTTCGCCGGCAATCGCAAGGTGGTGGGAGTGACCCAGTGGCGCGTGCGCGAAGGCGTCTTCCTCTCGAGCATGGTGCCGGCGCGCGACGCGCGCGACGTTCTGACCTGTTTGCGCAACGTGCCCGTAGGGCTCGCGGAGTCCCTTGATCATCACACGGTCAGCACTCTCGGACTCGACGAGTCCGCCATCAACGGCGTGCTGAGCGCCTCGGGGCCCTGGGTCACGGGCCCCTCTCCCGCCCTGTAGCGGCGATCGACTGAGTGCCGCCACGTGGACGGTCGCGTCCCGAGTGGGCCCCCGGGGGCGGTTGCGCCCACGTTGTGGGTGAAACGGGTGGATTTTGGTGGAAAGTGGTGTATTGTGTCACGAAGTGGGGACCAAGGGAGTCTCCCTGGAGGCGCAGATGCTCGGGTTCGTCGGTCAGTTTCAGCACACGCTGGACGCCAAGGGCCGACTCATCCTGCCCGCGCGATTCCGCTCCGAATTCGAGCGTGGCGGCCACCTCAGCCCCAACAGCGAAGGGTGCGTCGCCCTATGGACGCCCGGCGAGTTCGCTCGTCAGAGTGAGGAGCGCCTCGCGCAAGCACGCGGCGGCGGTGCCGCGGAGCGCCAGCAGGCGCGCTACTGGGCCGCCAACTCTTCGGACGTCGAGTTCGATCGACAGGGCCGATTCGCGCTGCCCTCGTCGATTCGCGAGTACGCCCAACTCGACGGCGAAGTCTTGATCGTCGGCGCCCTAGACCACGTCGAGCTCTGGGCGCCATCCACGTTCGACCGCATGGTCAATCCTGCGGAGCAGACGTTCCGACAGGGCAGTGACGAGTGAAGGGGGTAGCACCATCAAGGTCGAGGACCACGTGCAGCCGGTCAATCGAAAGTGCGGAGAATGCCAACTCCTCCGCCCGTGTTCGCGCACTTTCGATTGAACGGCTGCAGATGGCCCCTGACAACTATCACGTCCCCGTTCTCGCCGATCGCATCGTCGAGATTTTCACCGGCCTCGAGGCCGGTGTGGTGGTCGACGCCACACTGGGTGGGGGCGGACACGCCGCCGCGATCCTTACCGCCAACGGCCGCGTGCGACTGGTGGGTATCGATCGGGACCCGTCGGCGCGCGCGGCTGCGGCCCAGCGGCTCGAGGCGATGGGCGAGCGGGTGGTCATCGTCGACGCCGCTTTCGGAGATCTCGCCCGCGTCCTCGCCGAGCAGTCGCAGTTCGTCGGCGGGGATCCGATCGTCGGCGTGCTGATGGACCTTGGCGTGTCATCGCACCAACTCGATGAGGGCTCGCGCGGGTTCTCCTTTCGCGTCGACGCCCCGCTCGACATGCGCATGGACACTACGCGCGGCGTCACCGCCGCCCAGTTCCTGGCCCAGGTGGACGAGCACGAACTCACGCGTTTGTTGCGCGAGAACGGCGAGGACCGCTTCGCCCGGGCGATCGCCCGTGCCCTTCTCGAAGATCAACCGAGCACCACTTTCGAACTGAACGCCGCCGTCGAGCGGGCAGTGCCCGCCGCGGCGCGACGACGCGGACACGTCGCCACTCGCGTCTACCAGGCCTTGCGCGTCGCGGTGAACGAAGAGCAACGCCAGCTCGAAGACGGCCTCGCGGCCGCACTCGACGTGGTCGCGGTGGGCGGCGTCGTCGCCGTCATCTCGTACCACTCGGGCGAAGATCGCCTCGTCAAGTCGATGTTCCACGAAGCGACGACTGGCGGATGCCATTGCCCACCCGAACTCGGGTGTGTCTGCGGGGCGGTGCACCGCTATCGCGTCGCCAAGGCGAGCGCCATCCTCGCCCGACCTGAAGAAGTGGCGAAGAATCCACGGGCGCGATCAGCCCGTCTGCGCGTGGCCTATCGGGTGCTGCCGTGAGCGTTGTCACACTCCCGGGTCGCGTTGACGCTCCTCGCCGCCAGCGCCCTGTACCCACGACGCGTCCGCCGGCGCATCGGGCGGGCGCTCCCCGGCGCAATGCCGTTCGCTCCGTGTGGCGCGGATCGAGCGCCGTTCGCAAGTCCGGCGTCATCGTCTTTGTCGCCCTGGCGTTGTCGATCACCGGTTCGATGGTCGTGGCGAATCGCCAGGTGCAGTTGCACGAACTCCAGAGCCAGTTGCTCCAGGTCCAGTCGAACTACGCGTTGCAGGTGGGCACCCTCACCAACGAGGCGGCGCCGGGGCAGATCGCCGCGCGGGCCGGCGCCCTGCGCCTGGTCGATCCCGTCACCATCATCCAGGTACCCTCCACGTCGCTTGATGCGCCCTTGCCGCTACCGAAGTTCTCGGGTTACGCGCCGGTCACATCAAGGACGAGTCGGTGACCAGCCACCTCACCACCTCTCACGCCCGTAGCACCGTCACCGCCAAACGGCGACCCGCGTCGATGGGCCGTCGCATGCGACTTCTGCGCGGCGTCGCCCTCGCGGCCTTCGTGGCCGTGGCCGGCGACCTCTTCGTGGTCCAGGTTCGCCAGCACTCGCACTGGGAGGCGCTCTCGGTCGCCCAGGTTCGCGAGGACCTGACGACCACCGCGCTGCGGGCCGGGATCTACGACCGGTTCGGTCAGATCCTCGCGGTCTCGCGCCCGACGTCGCTGGTGATCGCCGACGACATCCAGATCGACCACCCGATCACCGAGGCGCAGGCGATGGCACCCATCGTGAAGGTGCCCGTGGCCAAGCTGGTCAAGCTCCTCTCTCAGCATCACAACGGCTACGTCATTGTGAACAACGCCCTTGATCTGACGTCGGGGCGCAAACTCGCGTCGATGGCCTTTCCCGGCATTGTGGTGCAGAACTCGTCGGTGCGCACCTACCCCAACGGTCCCGTCGCCACCTCCCTGATCGGCGGGACCAACGCCGCGGGGTCAGGTTCGGCGGGTCTCGAGTACGAGTACCAGTCTCTGCTCGCGGGCCAGAGCGGAATCACGCGGGCGTACGTCTCGGCGTCGGGCGTGAACCTGCCGAGCTCGGTGTCACACGTCATCCGCCCGGCGAAGCCCGGCGTCGGGCTCGAGTTGACGCTTGATTCTTCCCTGCAGTTCGTCACCGAGCGAGCGCTGGCGCGTCAGCTTCTCGCGACCCAGGCCGTCACCGGCGTGGCCGTCGTCATGGACGTGAAGACGGGTGAGATCCTTGCCGACGCGTCGCTCGTGAACACCAAGACCAAGGCGGGCGTGTTGGGGCCGATTCCCGCCTGGGGTCGCAGCATTGGAGTGCCGGGCATCGAGCAGACGATCAACAACTTGACCTTCACTCAGGCCTACGAGCCCGGCTCGGTCTTTAAGGTCGTCACCTTCTCCGCGGCCCTCCAAGCCGGGGTCGTGACGCCGAACACGGTGATCACCGTGCCCAACGGCGCCATGGTCGGCGGTCGCTACTTTCACGACGCGGAGAACCACGGGACCGAGCACCTGACCGTGACCCAGGTGCTCGCCCAGTCCTCGAACATCGGCACCTACCTGATCGGACGGCGTGTGGGTGAAGCCGGTCTCCTCGCCCAGGTCGAGCGCCTCGGCTTTGGACAGGTGACGCCGGTGAACTATCCCGGCGAGACGGCGGGCCTGCTCGTAAACGCGGCCAACTGGTACGGCAGCGACGCCGCGGCACTGCCCATTGGCCAGGTGGACGCGGTGCCGCCAATCCAGATCCTTGACGCCTACAACACGATCGCCAACGGCGGCGTCTACGTCGCCCCCAAACTCGTGCGCGGCTACGTCTACGCCAACGGCACCATGAAGGCCACGGCGGCGAGTGCGACGCATGATGTCCTCTCGGCCAACGTCGACGCGACGATGAAGCGCATGCTCGAACAGGTCGTGCTCGACGGAACCGGGACCAACGCGATCATCCCCGGCTACGCCGTGGCGGGCAAGACGGGCACGGCGTCGATTCCCTTCCCGGGCAAGGACAAGCTGCTTATCGGTGCCTACAACGCGACGTTCGTCGGATTCGCTCCCGCTGAGGCGCCGGTACTGTCGATGATCGTGGTCCTGCAGCGCCCGTTGACGACGATCTTCGGCGGTTCGGCGTCCGCACCGGTCTTTCAGCAGGTGATGAGCTACGCGCTGCACCACTACGACATTCCCTCTAACGGCACGATCGTTCATCCGCTCAAGGGGTCGGCCAGCATCGGTTCGGACGTGACCTGATGCACTTGGGCGACCTCCTCGACGACCAGGCCTTCGATGTCTCGACGGGTCACCTTGAGATCACCAACGTGCAGGTCGATTCGCGCGCGTGCGCGGAGGGCTCGCTCTTCTTCGCCATGGCGGGCCACGGCGACCACGGTGAAGCGCACGTGGCCGACGCCGTGTCGCGCGGTGCGACCGCGGTCGTCGCCGCCCACGCGATTCCCGCCGGCGTTCCTGTCGTGGTGGTCCCCGTGACCCAACTGCGCGCCCTCCTGGCCGAGGCCAGCGCGGCGATCGTGGGTCACCCCGAGAAAGTGGTGGAACTCGTCGGCGTCACGGGCACCAACGGCAAGACGACGGTGACGACACTGGTGGCCGAGCTCGCGCGCCTCGTTGGCTGGAACGCTGCCAACATCGGCACCCTCACCAACGAGCGCACGACGCCGGCGCCGCCGGAGCTGATGCGCACCCTCAGCGGACTGGTGCGGGACTTCGAGGCGAGCCGGGCGCGTTCGATCGTCGCACTCGAAGTGTCCAGCCACGCCCTGGACCAGGGCCGCGTCGACGGACTTCGCTTCGCGGTGGCGGGATTCACCAATCTCAGCCACGATCATCTGGACTACCACACGACGATGGAGGAGTACTTCGGGGCCAAGTCCCTCCTCTTTACTCCCGAGCACTCCCAACGCGCCGTGGTGTGGGTCGACGACCCCTACGGCGAACGACTCGCCGACTCGACGAGCCTGCCCGTGACGCGGGTGCGTCGCGAGGACGCGACGGACGTGACGACGAGCCTCGACGGAACGTCCTTCACCTGGCGCGGGCTACCCGTGACGACGCCCCTCGTGGGCGGCTACAACGTTGACAACGCACTCCTGGCCCTAGAGATCGTCTCGACACTCGGCGCCCACGACACGCTCCTGGCCGCCGCCATGGAGGGCGTGCATCCCGTGCCGGGTCGTCTCGAGGTGATCAAGGGGTCCGACGTCACCGTGGTGGTGGACTACGCGCACACCCCCGAGGGGCTGCGCCGACTTCTGCGCGACGTGCGCGCCCTCGCGCCCGGTGCGCGGATCACGACGGTCTTTGGCTGCGGGGGAGAGCGCGACCGCGCCAAGCGGCCCGAAATGGGACGGGTAGCCGCGGAGCTCTCGGATTTCACCCTCGTGACCTCGGATAACCCGAGAAGCGAGTCACCCGATGCCATCATTGATGCCATCATGTCGGGAGTGCTGGAGGGGTCGTCGGTGGGGCGTGTGGTTGATCGGCGCACCGCGATCGGCGAGGCCCTCGCCCAGGCGCGCGCCGGCGACGTCGTCGTCGTGGCCGGCAAGGGCCACGAGGCCTTCCAGCGCATCGGCGACGAGAGCCTTCCCTTCGACGACCGACTCGTCGCGCGAGAGCTACTGGGGTTGCACTGATGCTGAGTCTCATGGAGTCGGGGGGCGTGGCCTTCTTGTGCTCTCTCTTGATCACGCCCTTGTGGATTCGCTTCCTGCGGCGCCGCTCGATGGGCCAACGTATCCGCGAAGACGTTCCAGCGACGCACCAGGCCAAGGAAGGCACGCCGACAATGGGCGGGGTGATCATCGTGGCCGCCGCGGTC
>DATIVP010000190.1:0-2880 GCA_035465755.1 Acidimicrobiales bacterium
AAGCTCACGGAGACCGCTCAGCGCCTCCAGAGCGAGGTCGAGGCCTTCCGCACCAAGAAGGAGACCATCAAGGCCTCCTACACCGCGGCCGAGGCCTCGGCGCACGTGTCCGAGGCCATGAGCGGCATCTCGACCTCGATGGGCGACGCGGGCGCGGCCATGCCGCGCGCCCAGGACAAGGTCGCCGAGATGCAGGCGCGCAGCGGCGCCCTCGACGAACTGCTCGCCTCGGGGGCGCTGACCGATCTCACGAGCTCCACCGACGACATCCAGGCCCAGCTCGACAAGGCGGGGGCGTCCACGAACGTCGACGCCCAGCTGGCGGCTCTGAAGGCCCAGATGTCCGAGGGCGGCGAGCTCGCCGCGGGCGAGGAGAAGTAGCCGTGGCCAAGTCGAAGATCGAAAGCGACCCGGGTCTCAACCTGCGAATGTTCGTCACGGGCCTCGCGCTCGTCCTGCTCTACGCGATCATCGTCACGTTGCTCATCCGCATCGGCCTGTCGACGGGCATCGTCATCGTCATCGCCGCCGCGATGCTCTTCTCGCAGTTCTACTTCTCGGACAAGATCGCCATGTTCTCCATGCGCGCTCACGAGGTCACGCCCGAACAAGAACCTCGCCTGCACCAGATCGTCGACCGGCTCTGCCTGCTGAGCAACGTCCCCAAGCCGCGCGTGGGCGTCGCCGAGATCGACATCCCCAACGCCTTCGCGACGGGTCGCAACCCCAACCACGCGGTGATCTGCGCGACGCGCGGCCTGATGAACCGACTGCCCGACGAGGAGTTGGAGGCGGTGCTCGCCCACGAGCTGAGCCACGTCGCCCACCGCGACGTGGCGGTGATGACGATCGCCTCGGGCGTGGGCATGCTGGCCGGACTGGTGAGTCGCATCGCCATGTGGGGTGCGATGTTCTCCGGCGGCGGACGCAGCCGTGACGGCGAGAACATCGTCCTGCTCGAGATGGTGACCTGGCTGGTGTCGCTCGTGATCTACGTGATCGCCTACCTGCTCACGATGACCCTCTCGCGCTACCGCGAGCTGTCCGCCGACCGCTCCGGGGCGATCCTCATCGGCAAGCCCAGCGTGCTCGCGAGCGCCCTGGTTCACGTGACCGGTGACATGGGCAAGATCCCGCGCACCGACCTGCGCCAGGCCGAGGGGATGAACGCCTTCTTCTTCGCGCCCGCCCTGGCCGGCGGCACCGCGGCGTCGCTCTTCTCGACGCACCCGTCGCTGGAGAAGCGCCTCGACCAGCTCAACAAGCTCGAGCGCGAACTCAACGGCTAGTGGGGCTGCGCGACGTCCTCTTCGGGCGCACCCCTCAGGTCCAGCCCAAGCTCGACAACCTCTTCGCGCTGCCCACGGCCGCTCTCACGCTGCAGACCCAGCTCGACCTGGTCACCTCGGGCGAGGCCGGTCTGTGCTTCAAGGCGGGCAGCGGTGAGGCATCGATCACCAGTGAGGCCGACATCGAGTCCCTGCTCAACTTCGACGAGGGCAAGGTGGCGATGAGCGTCACGACCGACGACCTGGGCTTCACCTGGCTCGTCATCCACGACGGCGACATCGAGAACCTGGTGACGCGCATCCACGGGGCGAACTCGACCCTCGTCGAGCACGGCCTGGGTCCGCGACTGCTCTGCGCGGTCTTTGGCTTCGTGCCGGCCACGCCGCCGGGTGAGGGTTCCGTGCGACTCGTCTATCTCTTGAAGCAGGGCACCTTCTACCCCTTCGCCCCGACGGGCGCGAACCAGCGCGACAACGAGCTCGAGCTGCGGGTGCGCTCCTTCCTCGAGGGCGACCTGCCCATGGAGAAGGACCTCTCGCGCTGGATGGCGCTCTGGAACTTGCCGGTGAACTGAGCGAGACGCGTAGCTCTGCGCTGATTCCCTCCGGCGCCGCGAAATACCGCACCCGCGTGGGCAGCCGATATATATTTCGGCCATGGAGAACGAACCGGCACCGACGAGTCGCGTCCCGAGCGTGACGGCGCTGCGCACCCCGGCGTCGGGCGCGTGTCGCTGCTCGCGGCGCTCGTGCTGGCACCAGGGCGCCTGTCGTGCGAGCGCCGTGGTACGAGTGCTGCGCGCCGTGGACGATCCCGAGACCGACGCGACCTCCGTGACGCTGTGTCGCGAGTGCGCGGCCCCCACTCGTCGCAATCGCGTGGCCTGAGGCCCCCTCCAGGGCCGCAACCGAGAATCAGGCCGATCGTTCCTGCGCGCGCTGGAAACTCTGCACGAGGGGCACGAAGGAGCCGCCGACCAGGACTAGGCCGGCGGCGAGCACCACCCAGCCGGTGCGTCCCAGCGAGACCGCCGTCGAGATGACAATGAGCGGAGCGAGAATGCCGGCGATGGAGCGGCCGAGGTTGTACGCACCTTGATACTGGCCCTGGAGGTCCTCGCGCGCCAGACCGAAGCCGATCCCCCAGGACGCTCCCGAGCTGTAGAGCTCGCCCAAGGTGTGAAGGACCATGCCCAGCACCAGCACCGCGCTGGCTGCGACGGCGCCCGCGCCCTCGGCGGCGGCGTAACAGAGAAAACCGAGGCCGATCAGGCCTCCGGAGCGGCGAAAGGCCCTCGCGGCGCGAACCACGTCGCCGGAGCCCTGACTGAAGCGAACCTGCAGGGCCATGACCATGATCGTGTTGACGCCGATCAGCACGGCCACCCACCAGCGCGGCGCACGCGTATGGTCGATCACCCACAGGGGCAGACCCACGCTCTGAACGGTCACGTGAACCCAGAACAGCCCGTTGAGCGCCGACGCGAGGAGGAAGCGGCGATCCTTCAAGACGACCGTCATTGGTTCACGCGACTCGCCCGCGGCGACGGGGTGGGGTGGCATCGCGGGCAGCTGCATGATGAAGTACGCC
>DATIVP010000191.1:0-4706 GCA_035465755.1 Acidimicrobiales bacterium
CCTCGAGGCCGCCGGGTACGCGTGGGAGGAGATCTCCAACTGGGCCCGGCCCGGCCACGAGTGCCGCCACAACCACCTCTACTGGGACCAGGGCGACTACGAGGGATTCGGCTCGGCGGCGCACTCGCACCGCCAGGGCCATCGGTACTGGAACGTGCGCACGCCCGAGCGCTACATCAGGGCAATTCGCGAGGGGCGCTCGCCGCGCGCCGGCGAGGAGCATCTTGACGAGGCGACGCGACGCTTCGAGCACGACTCGCTCGCCCTTCGCACGACCGCCGGCGTGCCCGCCGAGGCCTTCGAGTCGCTCGAGGAGATCGCCCACCTGATCGAGGTGGAGTCGGGCCGGGTGCGCCTCGCGCCCACCGGTCGGCTCCTCGCCAACCAGGTGATTGTCCACCTGAGGAGCGGTACCTAGTCCGATAGCCTTGGAAGATGGCTGAGCACGTTCGCGACGACGACCTCTTAGAGAAGGTCACGAATCTGGCCAAGCGGCGCGGATTCTTCTTCCCGTCCGCGGAGATCTATGGCGGATTCCGCTCGGCCTACGACTACGGCCCTCTCGGGGTCAACATGCTGCGCAACGTGAAGAACGCCTGGTGGCGCTCGATGATCCAGTTGCGCGACGACATCGTGGGCCTCGACGCCGCGATCCTCGGCCCACCAGCGGTCTGGGCCGCCTCGGGGCATCTGGAGACCTTCACCGACCCCCTGGTGGACTGCAAGAAGTGCAAGGAGCGCTGGCGCGAGGACAAGATCGACGGGGTCTGTCCCAACTGCGGATCGACCGAGTTCACCGAGGCTCGGGCCTTCAATCTCATGTTCAAGACCCAGGCCGGGCCCGTCGAGGGTGAGGGCGCCACGGCGTACCTTCGCCCCGAGACCGCCCAGGGAATGTTCACGAACTTCGCCAACGTGCTCGCGACCACCCGACGCAAGCCCCCCTTCGGGATCGCCCAGATCGGCAAGTCCTTCCGCAACGAGATCACGCCGCAGAACTCGATCTTTCGCACCCGCGAGTTCGAGCAGATGGAGATGGAGTACTTCGTCGCGCCCAACGACGCCGACACGTGGTACCGCTACTGGATCGAGACGCGCCACCGCTGGTACCTCGATCTGGGGATCCCGCCTGAGAAGCTGCGCCTGCACGAGCACGCCAAGGCCGACCTGTCGCACTACTCGCGCGGCACCACCGACATCGAGTTCGACTTCCCGTGGGGCTTTGATGAGCTCGAGGGCATCGCCAATCGCGGTGACTACGACCTCACCCAGCACGCCAACGCCTCGGGCGTGCGCCTCGAGTACTTCGACCAGGCGAACAACGAGCGTTACGTGCCCTACGTGATCGAGCCGGCGGCCGGCGCGACGCGCGCCATGATGGCCTTCTTGCTCGCAGCCTACGAGGAGGACGAAGTCGAGGGCGAGACGCGCAGCGTCCTTCGCCTGCACCCGCGCTTGGCGCCCTACCAGGTCGCGGTGTTGCCCCTGTCGAAGAAGCCCGACCTCGAGGGTCTCTCGCGCGAAGTGCTCGGGCTGCTTCAGCCTCACGTCATGTGCGACTTCGACCTCACCCAGTCGATCGGACGTCGCTACCGACGCCAGGACGAGATCGGCACGCCGCTGTGCGTGACGATCGACTTCGACAGCCTCGAGGACCGGGCGGTGACCGTGCGCGACCGCGATACCACGGGTCAGACTCGCGTGGCGATCGACGAGCTCGTCGCCACGGTGCTCGCCCGACTCGTCTAGGCCGGATCCAGCATCACGTGGGCGACGGCGACGGTTGAGTTGCGCGCGCTCAGTGCCGGGACCAGCATCGCGAGGCCCAGTGCGCCGCCCAGCCAGCAGTCCCCGGCCCAGGCGAAGTGCGCGTAGAGCAGCCCGGCGAAGAACGAGCCCAGGGACGCGCCGGCAAAGCAGTTGACCATGTAGGCGCTGTTCACCCGACTGCGTGCGTCGGGCCGCAGCCCGTAGATGATCGACTGATTGGTGATCTGCATTCCCTGCATGCCGGCGTCGAGGACGATGACGCCCAGGGCGAGCAGCCAGACGTTGTTGCGGCCCACCCAGAGGATCGCGAAGGAGCCGGTCACGAGCACGGCCGCGACGATCGTCGCCGTGCGGCTTCGGGCGCGGTCGGCGAGGTGGCCCGCGGCGTTGGCGGCGGAGATCCCGGCCACGCCGAAGAGACCGAACAATCCGATCGTGGCGTTGGAGTAGTGAAACGGCGCCGCGCTGAGGTGAAAGGACAGCGTCGTCCACAGAGTCGACAACGACGCGAAGGCGAGCGCGCCGAAGTACGCGCGAAAGCGCAAGAGGGGAAGCGCCCGATAGAGCCGTAGCGAGCCGGCGACCGCCTGGGCGTAGGTGAGGCGCGGTCGCGGTGCCTCGTCGGGCAGCGCCCGGTACAAGACGAGGGCCATGAGCGCGAGAAATCCGGCCGCGACCCAGTAGATCGATCGCCACCCCGCGGCCTGGGCGAGGAGCCCGGACGCGGTGCGCGAGAGCAGGATGCCCGAGAGAAGGCCTGACATGACGCGCGCGATCGTGCGCCCGCGCGTGGCGGGATTCGCGAGGTCGGCCGCGAAGGGAATGATCACCTGCGTGCCCACTGAGGTGAGGCCGACGAGAAGCGAGATCGCCGCGAACGCCGCAAACGACGTCGTGAGCGCCGCCAGGGCCATCGTTGCGGCAGCGATGAGAAACATGGCGGCGATCAGCTGGCGCCGGCGCATCAGGTCGCCGAGCGGCACGACGAAGGCCAGCCCGATCGCGTAGCCGGCCTGGGTGAGGACGACCAGGAACGAGGCGGTGGCCGTGCCGACGTGGAAGTCGTGACGGATCTGGTGCAAGACCGGCTGAAGGTAGTAGAGGTTGGCGACCATCACCCCGACCCCGACCGCCATCAAGAACGTGAGGGTCGCAGACAGGGAACGGGTGTCGGTCATGGCCTTCCTCGGCGAGGGCAGGTTATCGGTCGCTCGCCGAGTCGTGACCAGACGACGGCAGCGAGTAGGTCACCTGGGCCTTGGCGACCAGATGGTGATGCCCTCGCGAGAATAATTCGACGTCGACGACGGCGAGCTTGCGGCCCAGTTTGAGGAGTCGCCCGCGTGACATCAGGTCGTTCTCGAGGTCCGGCTTGCGCAGGAAGTCGATGTGGAGGCTGGTGGTCACGGCGAGCAGCATCGCTCCGACTTCCGCGAGCACCGCCATCCAGGCGGTCGTGTCGGCCAGCATCATCATCACGGGGCCCGACAACGTGCCGCCGGGTCGGCCATGGCGTGAGGTCACGATCAGGCTGCACAGAACCTCGTGGTCGTCCACGGACTCAACGAGTGGCACCTCGCTGTCGGGAAACGCCGCGGCGAGGATGTCTCCGAGTTCGGTCGCGGTGAGGCGAGGCATCAGTCAACGCGGCGATAGGCGCGCGTGGCGAGCGGGGCGAGAACCGCCGCCAATCCGAGTGCCCAGAGGATCGCCAGCCAGGCGGAGGCGCCGATGGGCTGTCCGTCCATGAGGCCCCGCACCGCGACGGCCGCCTGGGAGACCGGTTGATTGCGGGCGAAGACCTGGAGCCACGATGGCATGTTTGACAGGGGAACGAAGATCGCCGAGGCGAAAGTGAGGGGAAAGATGATCGGAAACGTCATCGCCTGTGCGGTCTCGGAATTGGGGGCGACGAGTCCGACGAAGGCGAAGCCCCACGAAAGGCAGTACGCGAAGAAGAGCATGAGCAGCGCCGCGAGCACGTAGTGCAGCGGTGTTCCGTGGGGGCGGAATCCCACCGCGAATCCCACCAACGTGATGACGACCACCACGACGACGTTGCGCACGAGGTCGGACACGGTGCGACCCGCGAGCACCGCCATGCGGGCCATCGGCAGCGCCTTGAACCGCTCGATGAGTCCGCGCTGGAGGTCTTCGGCAAGTCCGATGGCCGTGCCGATCGCCCCGAAGATCGTCGTCTGGACCAGGATGCCCGGAATGAGGTAGTTCACGTACGACCCCTGGACTCTGATCGACCCGCCGAACACATAGCGAAACAGCAGCACGAACATCACTGGCTGGACGAGCAAGAAGACGAAGGTGATCGGCGTACGCACGATCGCCAGCAGGTCGCGCTGGGCCATGACGAGGGTGTCGCTTACGGCCCAGCGGGGAGTCGTCGGTCGGCTCACGCTTCCTCCAATTGGTTTCGGCCCCGACCCCGGCCTCGTCCGGCAGGCTCAGCAGCGGGGGCGTCTTCGGCACGGTGTCCGGTCAGGGAGAGAAATACGTCGTCGAGGCTCGGCTCACGGAGCGCCAGACCCGATATCTCGAGGCCCGCCCCGTCGAGGCGGCGTAGAGCTTCGGCCGCGACCGCGGGTCCGTCATTCACCGTCAGCTCGAGCACAGTTCCCTCGACGTTGGCGAACGTCGCGCTGAGTCCTTCGAGGAGCCCGCGCGCACTCGCCGCGTCCTCCGTTGAGGCCAGCCGCAGCTCGAGGACGGTTGTTCCCAGGCGAGCCTTCAGCTCCTGGGACGTACCTTCGGCGATGATGCGCCCGTGGTCGAGGACGACGAGCTGGCGGGCCAGTCGATCGGCCTCCTCTAGATACTGCGTCGTGAGGAGCACCGTCACCCCGCGCTGAGTGAGGCCTTCGATGATGGCCCAGAGGTCCTGACGGCTCTGCGGATCGAGACCCGTCGTGGGTTCATCGAGG